>NZ_JAUBTB010000160.1:0-9161 GCF_036704965.1 Microcoleus sp. F10-B2
TTCGTTTAATTACCCTTATTCTCGCCTGGTTTAATTGACTTTATACTACCCCCTCGTAAAAAACCTACACCTGTCAGGGGGTAGGCACGGGGCACTACCCCTACAAATTCGCGATTTTCGTAAGAATGAAACCGCCCGGCCCCACTGTGAACCGGGGCGGGTTTACGAAATTATTGATTTTAGGCAATTAGGGTTGGTAAAACCCGCCCCTACAGCAATATTTAGGGAATTAATTGACTTCGGAAAGTGTCAAAATAAACGCCAATTTTTCTTCAGCTTTCAAAGCGTGAATAGCTTTAGCGGGCATGAAGACAAACACGCCCGGTTCCAAAACAATATCCTTGCCTTCCAAAGTCAAAAGACCCTTTCCTTCGATGACATTAACTGTGGCATTCCGCGCCGAACTGTGTTCGGAAATTTCGGTGCCAGCAGCCAGACAAAATAGGCTGTACTGGCAATTATTGTCCTTTACTAAAATTTTGCTCAGCACTCCGGCGGCGGGATATTCAATTGCGTCTCGGAGTTGGATTGCTGAAGATTGTAGCGGTAAAAGAGTAGCAGTCATAGTTTTTGACTCCGTTAATATTGTTTTGTTGTACAAAGGATGATGTAGCCTAGATCCTGTTGGTAATGCTGGAAAACTAGACGCATTGCTAAAACTCGATCGCGAATTTGAGATCGGCTTAAAATATTCCACAAAATCCGCACAGTACCCACAAACCCTTCATCTTCAACCATTCGCCGCAAGTTGAGGAGTCCCATCACCCCGGTTTGACACTTTTCTACTTGCAAACCCGCGTTTTGGCAAACAGCAATCCAGCCCGACTCAGACAAAGGCGTGGAATTAGCCCGAGTCACTTCTGATAAAGCTTTGTGAATTTGTGATTCTCGGTTTCGGGCTAAAAGTTCGTGAGAGAGAAACTTGCCCCCGGGCTTTAAACGATCGCAAATTCCCGATACAATTTTAGCTTTCCCCGACGGCGACTGCATCGTCAGGATAGCTTCAGCCAACACCCAATCAAACTGTTGGGAAATCCGATCCAAGTGAAAAATATCTCCTTCCACAATTTCCACTCGATCGCTCAAACCGGCTGCTGCAACATTAGCACGAGCGCGCGCCACACTGTCAGGATTTTTCTCAACTCCCACTACTTTTACGCCAAAACGTTTAGCAAGGGCGATCGAACTATATCCAAAACTAGCAGCCAACTCCAAAACAGTCTCCCCTGGCTGAAAATCCGCCCATCCAAATAACTGTTCCGTAGCAAATTCACCCCCCGGCCTCAGCATTTTCTTGCCAGCCGCCGCGAGCACTTCATGTCCCGGTGCAGTCTTAAAATTGAGAGCAGTATCGGTCATTAAATTGACCTCCTATTTAATCTTACTCTCAGCTTGCCAAATTATCCTAAATCTTTCTATGATCTAGCTCATATTCAACTTATTGTAAGGTGGGTCAACCTCATGTATTTTTACAGTTATCCCAAAGATTTCAAGAGGCTGACGCATCCTACAAAATCGGGAATCATATATCGTAGGGTGCGTCAGTTCGATCGCTGCAAACCGCGCCAACCCCATATCAATAAACGGACGTTGGTCTAAAATCTTGTTATTTGCGGGCTACATGGGCGGACAAACTCAGTAAGCTGTCACGCATTTAAATTGCATATTCAGGGCGGGCTTTCTGGCCCACCCCACAAGACTTAGATTATTTTTTGACATTCAATTTAAATGCACAACAGCTTATCACCTCGCCCGCGTTTTTGGCAAACCGCCTCTCATTTGCCAATTTTGACCTGCTTGAGACGAGAATTTCAGGAACGATCGCAATTGCGTGCGTTTTTTGTGCTCGGAGATAGCTCGGGTTTGCTACAATCTAATCGCACACGCGACTAGAAATGGATTATGACCGAACTATTAGATGAGACGCTTTCTGTTGAAATGGCTGCTCGCATCAAAAGCAACCGTAAAAACTGCTTTGACAACGCCTGTAAAGCAGCGTTAGCCACAGAGGGCGCAATCTACGTCCAAGGATTTTTAGCTGTGCCCGGAGCACCGTATAAACCCATCGAGTATAGCTGGATTGAACTCGACGAGCGAATTGTTGACCCAACCTTTCCCCATCTCGGTTTAATCGCTCAAGATATTCATTACTTCCCTGTACAGCGCTTCAGGGTCAAGAAACTCAAAGCAATCCTAGAAGAATCAAAAGAAGATTATCCAGAAGACGACCCGCTGCCGATTTATGGCAATCAACCTTATGAATATTACGGCGATTTGATGTTAGGCGGTAGCGATTACCAAAATGCTTACGATTTGGCTGTCGCTAAATGCAGAGAATTGAACCAACCCAAAAAACAGGAATCGAATTAATCAGGACTAAGGCAAAAAAATGGTGGGACGCGCTACTTACAGCCGTAAGGTGCGCAGTGCACACCCTACATAGCGAGGTTCAAGTAAGTTCTGAAAATCCAAACCTCGAACAATTAAAAGCAGCCAATAACGGATCGGATTTCTGATTGCAAATTAAATCCGCCAACAATTTAGCCGTCACCGGAGCCAACAAAATGCCATTGCGGTAATGCCCTGTAGCCAATGTCAAATTCTCCCAAGCACTAGCACCCAAAATCGGCAACTCATCAGGAGTAGCCGGCCGAAACCCCCACCAAAACTCCAGAATCGGATAATTTTGTAATTCTGGATATAACTTAATAGCTCCTGCTAGCAAACTTTGCATTCCCGCCGCAGTATTTCCGGGAGTAAATCCGACATTTTCGCTAGTAGCGCCTATAATAATTCTGCCATCTTGACGCGGCACAATATAAATGCCAGTCCCGAATAAAACTGTTTGCAGCGGCTGCATCACTCCACTATTTTCTGGTACGCATACTGACAGCATTTGCCCCTTGATCGGATAAACAGGAATATGCAATAATTTCTCAGACCAAGGGCCGGAAGCCAAAACATAACGGTCAGCTTGTAATTTTCCTGCCGTTGTTTCCACTCCAAAAACTCTGCTTCCCTGCCGAATAATTTCCCCTGCATTACCTTGAATAATCTCAATCTGCAATTCTTTACTTGCAACTTGAAGCGTCCGAAATAAAGCGCGGTTGTCTACTTGAGCGTCGTCAGGATACCACCAACCGCCAATTACTTCTTGACCTAATCCAAACTGTTGCTGGCGAACAGTATCTCTGTCCAACCATTGATAATTAAGGTTTGACAAAAGCGGCTTTTCTTGAGGCTCATCTTGACACACTGGCGCGAGAATTCCCGATCGCCAATATCCCGTTTTCAATCCGGTAATATCTTCTAGCCGTTCCACCCAGGCGGGATACAGTGCGCGGCTTTGCAAGCACAAATCGAGCATCGGGCTGGGGGGAATTCGTTCGGCTTGCGGGGCTAGCATTCCGGCGGCAGCCCGGGCCGTCGGTTGTTTAGAATCGGCGGTGAGAACAGCGACAGAGGCCCCTCGCAATTTCAGTTCTACTGCTAGCGAAAGACCAATTATTCCGCCGCCAATAATCAGAATATCTTGAGATGAATTCATTAACTTTGATATGGACTTTCTGGGTTTTTTGACCGAAAGCATCTAGGATACAAGCCCCCGGATTCATCCGTGGAGAAATAAAAAAAACGTGTATCCGATGAAACTTGCCCCCCGAATTTATCCGTGGGGTCAATGCTTCAATCTAAAATCTCAAATCTCAAATCTCAAATCGATTGACCTCTCGGCTTTCTTTATGGTAAGGTGCCCCGCGTGCACCTTACAGTTAGAATTCTTGTGCAAGTCTTACATATTATCTTGCCAGGCGATCGTCCTATCTGCCTTTCTTAACAAAAAATCTAGGCTTGTGGTTTCCAGACAGTTTCAGAACCCTGGCCCCAGAAACCGTCATATTTTGTCACCTTAATATCGCCTAAAACCTTGGTTTGGCAGGACAAACGGCGGTTGGATGCGGGAGAATGCGGAGGAACCGAAAGTCGGGCTTTTTCGCGCCACTGGGGCTCGGAAACTTCGCCCTCGACGGTGACGGCGCAGGTGCCGCAAGTGCCGAGACCGTGGCAGTTGATGACTTTGGCGTTGCCGTTGTAGAGATCGATGCCGTTTTTGAGCAAAACTTCACGGAGATTGGCTCCGCGATCGCACTCAAATGTTTTTCCTTGCGCTTGTACCTTGACCACAGTAATTTACCCCTGTTAGATTTATGTTAATTTTCATATATATTATCGCATTAATTTCAAATAAATCCATCTAATATAGTAAGTGATATATTACCAAGTTCTCGATCGCAATTTCCCATGACAAATCGGCTCTGGATCTACGATACCACGCTGCGAGACGGTGCTCAGTGCGAGGGACTCTGCTTATCTCTCGAAGATAAACTGCGAATTGCTCGGCAATTAGACAGTTTAGGAATTCCCTTTATTGAAGGAGGCTGGCCGGGGGCGAATCCTAAAGACGTACAATTTTTTTGGCGGCTCAAAGAACAGCCGCTAACTCAAGCCGAAGTTGTCGCTTTTTGTTCGACAAGGCGACCGGGAACAACTGCAGCAAATGATGAAATGTTGCAGGCTATTTTGTCCGCCGGTACTCGCTGGGTGACACTGTTTGGCAAGTCGTGGGATTTGCACGTTATTGAAGGTTTGAAGACGACGCTAGAAGAAAATCTGGCGATGATTCGAGATACAATTGAATATTTGCGGAGTCAGGGAAGGCGCGTTATTTACGATGCCGAACACTGGTTTGACGGCTACAAGCAGAATCGAGATTATGCTATTAAAACTTTAAAAGCGGCGGCGGATGCCGGTGCAGAATGGCTGGTGCTTTGCGATACTAACGGCGGTACTTTGCCTCACGAAGTCAGTCAGGTTGTTCGCGAGGTTTTAGAAGCTTTAGGAACCAATCGCGAAAAATCTTTACAGTTAGGAATTCACACTCACAACGACTCGGGAGTTGCAGTTGCTAATGCTTTGGCTGCTGTACGGGAAGGAGTGACGATGGTACAGGGAACTATTAACGGTTACGGCGAACGCTGCGGCAATGCTAATTTATGTTCGCTGATTCCTAATTTTCAGCTCAAGTTGGGTTATGATTGCATTCAAGACGAGCAATTAGTTAAATTAACTCAAGTAAGTCGATCGGTCAGCGAAATTGTCAATCTTGCTCCCGATGACCGCGCTCCTTTTGTCGGTCTTTCCGCTTTTGCTCACAAGGGCGGAATTCACGTATCGGCGGTTGAGAAAAATCCGCTGACTTACGAGCACTTGGAACCAGAAAAAATTGGCAACTGTCGCCGCATTGTGATTTCAGATCAAGCTGGTTTGAGCAATGTTTTGGCGAAGGCTCGGACTTTTGGCATTGAACTCGATCGCAAAAATCCTGCTTGCCGCCAAATTCTAGAAAAATTGAAAGATTTGGAAAGCCAGGGATATCAATTTGAAGGTGCTGAGGCGTCTTTTGAATTGTTAATGCGGGAAGCCTTGGAACAACGGCCGCCGTGGTTTGAAATTAAGGGATTTCAAGTCCACTGCGATAAGGTTGGCGAAGATTGTATGGCTTTGGCAACGGTGAAATTGTCAGTAAACGGGACAAATATTTTGGAAGCTGCGGAAGGAAACGGCCCGGTTTCGGCTTTGGACGCGGCTTTGCGGAAAGCTTTGGTGAACTTTTATCCCGCCATCGCGCATTTTTACTTGACAGATTACAAGGTGCGGATTCTCGACGGCGCTGCGGGAACTTCTGCTAAAACTCGCGTATTGGCTGAGTTTAGTAACGGTCAAGACCGCTGGACGACGGTTGGGGTTTCTGGTAATATTTTGGATGCTTCTTGTCAGGCAGTGGTTGAAGGTTTGGAGTACGGTTTGGTACTAGAAAATCAAGAGGCGATCGCCCTAGTTTGCAGGGTACATTAACGAGTAGAAAATAGCAAACAAAAACCGGGCGGGCAGGATGCCCACCCCACAAGAAAAATCACTCTTTGTGGAACAGGCATCTTGCCTGTTCTGGATAATAGCTTAAAATGTGAGATGAAATAGAGGCGATCGTTCGGGAAAATATGCGGGAGTTAGTTTATGGCGAATAACTTACCAATTCCAGAAGATTATTATGATTTTCTGCGGGAACTTAAGGGACGTATTTTGCAAGCTCAAGTGCGGGCTGTGATTTCGGTCAACCGCGAATTAGTGTTGCTTTACTGGCAAATTGGACGGGATATTTTAAACCGACAACAGCAGCGAGGATGGGGAGCAAAAGTTATAGACAATATAGCTGCTGACTTGCAAAAAGCTTTTCCTGAGATGAAGGGTTTTTCATCTCGCAATCTCAAGTATATGAGGAGTTTTGCGGAAACTTACCCGGATGAACAATTTGTGCAACAGGTTGTTGCACAAATTCCTTGGGGGCATAATCTCCGCATTCTGGATGCTGTGAAAGATTCCGCTGAGCGTGAGTGGTATATTCGCCAAACTATCGAGGAAGGATGGAGTCGAAATGTGTTAGTTCATCAGATAGAAAGCGGGCTGTATCGGCGACAAGGGAAAGCTGATACGAACTTCTCTCGCACTCTCCCCAACCCGCAATCTGAACTGGCGCAGCAGTTGTTGAAAGACCCTTATAATTTTGATTTTATCAGTTTAGGCAAAGAAGCACAAGAGAGAGAATTAGAGAAGGCTTTAATCGATCGAATTCGCGATTTTTTGCTGGAGTTGGGAGTGGTTTGCTTTTGTGGGCAGTCAGTATCATCTGGAGGTTGAAGGGGAAGATTTTTATATTGATTTATTGTTTTATCATTTACGTTTGCGGTGTTTTGTGGTAATTGATTTGAAGGTAGAAGCGTTTAAGCCGGAGTTTTCTGGGAAGATGAGTTTTTACGTTTCGGCGGTGGATGATTTGCTGAAACACCGGGATGATATGCCGACTATTGGGATGATTTTATGTAAAAATAAAAAGCAGAAGATTGTCGAATATGCTTTGCGGGATATGAATAAACCGATCGGCGTTTCGACTTATCAATTGCGGGAGGCTTTGCCGGAGCAGTTACAGGGAAGTTTGCCAACTGTTGAGCAGTTAGAAGCTGAGTTAGAGGCGGTAGAATTGGAAATTGAGGAGGAACGATAAAAGGCGAGCTTGCTGCCAGATTTTTGATTTTACTGATGATAGATTATTGATGGCGACGCACTTTACGACGATCGTGCTGTGGAATCTAAATACACAGCCCGAACCGCTATAATGCGAGTACCTCAGAAACAGAAGTATCATTCGCTAGAGAGCTAATCCATGACCGCAGCGATCGTGGACTCCTGGTAGTGCCACGATCGTTTCAGGGCTAACCTGGAAAACCTATGAAACCTTGCTGCAAGACTTGGGAGATAATCGCCCAACTCGCATTGCCTGTGACCAGGGAGTATTGGAGATCGGGATTCCAGGAGAACCTCACGAAATCGTCAATCGGCTGCTGGCAAAAATCATTACAATGCTGGCAATGGAGTTGGGGATGGAGGCGAATGATTTTGGTTCGACTACGCTGAATTGTGAAAGCATCTGAAAATTAAAGTGTGCCATCATAATACTACCCTACTTTTATAGATATGCAATCCACAAATGAGTATCCAGACTTTAGTTCTCAAGGATATCAGGTTGACCGAGTTCTAGGGGAAAATCGCTCTGGAGGTCGAGTTACTTACAAAGCAATTCAAATAAAAGATCAAAAAGCTGTTGCGATCAAGCAATTTCAATTTGCAACCAGCACAACCTCTTGGGCTGGGTATAATGCTTATCAAGCAGAACTTAAGATATTAAGATCGCTTAATCATCCTAACATACCCCTATATCTTAATTCATTTGAAACGGCGAACGGTTTTTGCTTGATTCAGGAATACAAAAAAGCTGTTCCTTTGTCTCATGCTCAACATTTTGAGCCACAGGAAATTAAGCAAATTGCTGTTGAAATATTGAATGTTCTTGTCTATTTACAGCAGCACTCTCCCTCTATTGTACATAGAGATATTAAGCCAGAAAATATTCTGGTTAATCGTTCACGACAGATCGCAGCTTATCTCATAGACTTTGGCTTTGCCCGCACAAGTGACGATACAACAGTTAGCAGTGTTGTTAAAGGCACAATGGGATTTATGCCACCAGAACAACTATTCAATCGTGAACTGACAGAATCATCCGATCTCTATAGTTTAGGAATGACACTAATTTGTTTGTTGACAAAAACAAAATCAACGGAGATTGGGAATTTACTCGATGAGCATGGTCATATTCAATTTAAAAAGAAGCTACCGAGATTGAACGATCAGTTTGTTAACTGGCTAGAGAAAATGGTATCTACCAGCATTAAAACCCGCTATCCTAATGCCGCTATTGCGTTGAAGGAACTTCAGCCAATTGACATTGGTCGTGAAAACGGTATCCTTGGAAAAGCGTTGAATTTCACAAATTCCACACCAACAAAGGTTATATTTGGCAGCCTAGTCATTTTTGGAATCATGGCATCGCTTGGCAAACTGATTGTGCCTCAACAAGCTCCTATGACTAGATACATAGGGAAAAACCTTGGTTCTTTGTCTGCATCAGAACCCAGAGTTTCGCTACCACAAGCTAATGACTCACCCCCATCCTTGACTGGAGACTCTTCTGATATGAACGAAATATTTTCCATGGTGAACAACACCCTGTGGCGAGTGGGGGCAGAACCTGGATTTTACCATCCAGTTCCCTGGAGATTTTCCGCCGACGGAACTGTGAGTGCAAGTAATTTGTGGCGGGGTGTTTGGAAAAAAAGCAATGTTAGGGCACGATCAATTGAAGTTCGCATATGGATGCACGAAAATGGTGATACAGATAGTTTCTCTGTAATGTTTAGCCCTGACGGGCAAAGTTTTACCGCCTTTAAGGAAGGCAAAAAATATCGCTTTGCTGAAAGGATAATGCCCTAGGAAGGCAGAGTTTCATCCCATGACTCAAGCAATCTGTGTGCGCAATCCTCGCACGGGTGAGGTGGATGCCTGGATTACACAATGGTATTGTAAAACTTCGTTGAGTTTATAAGCAGTTATAAACAATAATGGTATCAGATCGGGCGTTGCTGAGTTAGAGTATGAATAGGAGGAATAATTTATGCAATGCCCAGAATGTAAATCAACCCATATCCGTA
>NZ_JAUBTB010000161.1:0-9119 GCF_036704965.1 Microcoleus sp. F10-B2
TTTTCTTGTTTTCTTGACCCTACATTAGATTCTTCTGAGTCCTTGTGTCAAGCCTAATTGAGATGCTCTTACCCTGCTATTTAGAAAGCTCTTATTTTTTTAACAACTACCTAAAGTAAGAGATTTAAAAGTTTTTATTGTTATTTGATCGACATCAATAATTCTTAAGTTATAAATCCTAAATTGCAACTTTTTTAAGGGGAATTTTGAGCTATTAATTGGAAATAAAAGTAATTAATCGCTGCAATTCGCTAGTCGGAGGTGTGTGATGTCCAGCTTGTTTGTATTAACTTTCATGTTTTCCACACCGGCTTTTTGTCTGGGTCTGCTAAATCCTCAATGGGTGGGACTGGGCACTCGCAAGCGATCGGCTGCCTTGTACGGCGGGTTGATGGCAGTTTCGTTCGTTTTGCTTGGGGTTACAGCACCTAGGCCGCCGCAACCAGTTTCCTCGGGGCTGCTGGCCTCAACTGAATCGCCAGAATTTAGGGTAAGCGCGCTTTTTCGCTGAACGCAGGGTGCTGAGTCTGCAGCTCACTTTTATGGCATCGAGAGCGAGACTCGATCGCTTGCCAAACGCTGCGTTAGATTTGCTATGCCAAAAACCTCGGTTAATGATGAAGGCTTTTTTCGGTGATTGTACCAATTGAAGAACGCCAATCGATCGGCTAAAATCATCTAATTGTTGAGCTTGCGGTGCTGGTGCAGCTATGACTTACAGCTTGAGAATTGTCGATTTGCCAACGAGTGAACGGCCACGGGAACGGTTGATGGCGGGTGGCCCGAAAAGTTTGGCGACTGCGGAATTGATTGCGATTCTCCTGGGTACCGGACAGGGAAAAGGCAAACTTTCGGCCGTCGGGCTCGGACAGTATATTTTAAATCAGTTGAGCTTGCACCAGCGCGACCCTCTGGCTGTGCTCCGCAGTATTAGCGTTCAGGAGTTGACGCAGATTCACGGGATTGGGCCTGCTAAGGCAACGGGGATTTTGGCTGCTGTGGAGTTGGGGAAGCGGGTGTTTCAGTCGCGGCCGCCGGAAATGGCTGTGGTTGACTCTCCGCAAGCGGCGGCGGATGCCCTGAGTCAGGATTTGATGTGGCAGTCTCAGGAACGTTTTGCTGTGGTGCTGCTGGATGTGAAAAACCGGCTGCTGGGTACTCAGGTAATTACGATCGGCACAGCCACGGAAACTTTGGCTCACCCGAGGGATATATTTCGGGAGGTGATCCGCCAAGGGGCGACGCGGGCGATTATCTCGCACAATCACCCCTCGGGAATTGTGGAGCCGAGCCCGGAGGATATTGCTTTGACGCGGCAGTTGCTGGCGGGAGCGCAGTTTTTGTCGATTCCGCTACTGGATCACTTGATTTTGGGGAATGGGGATTTTCGGAGCTTGCGGCAGACTACGACGCTTTGGGACGAGTATCCTCAGGGGGATTGAACTCTTATACTTAACTAATTTGATTGCTGTCATTAGTTATTTGTATCTTTGGGCTGCCGACGGCTGAATCACCTGTGACAGGAGGCAAATTTTGAGGCTGGAGTCCCGGGCGAGAGCGTGTTTTGGCTGAATGTCGCTGCTGATACTTAGTTTCTAGCGCAACTCGGTTAATCTAGTATAGGTAGGCTGAAGAGGTCGCTAATCCGATTTTTTTTTAGCATACTAAACGTATACTGAACCAGCACCTAAATACCCACTTATTAAGAAATTCTTAAATGGGATGTAAAATACACGGTGTGGTGATAGGAGGAGAACGTGTTTCTGAGACTTGCAGAACAACACCGTAAATTCGTCCAAGATTTGGTAATGAACCTCCAAGCTTTAGCGATCGTGCTAGAGCATCGGGGTTATCTGGCATCCTGCTACACTTGCGGGGGTCAGATGAACAGTGCCTCATTTATGGTCAGTTTGACGGACAACCATCTGATTAGATTTTTAGTGTCAGATTACGGTATCACTTGGACTGAGATGCGGGACGACCGCGAACTGATGAAACTAGAAGGTGCAGAAGCTATTAGTCAGTTACAAGAACTGGCAAATCTCGTAAAGTATCAAATCCAACCTTCGGAAGCTACTTTAGCGAAGGCGCAGCGAGTTTAGCGATTGCACGGTTCCGAGGAAGGCGACGCAAGAAAGTCGGTGCTTGTCTGCGACAACCGAATCCCCAGCGAGTTAGTTGAGAGGGTTCACGTGTTGCACAGGGATGGCTGCTCAACAGACAAGGGTGCTCTCAGGGTGCCTTCAGACGCTCAGTTTAGCGCTGAGTCGATCGAACTCTCATCGGGCAGACGGCATACTTTATGCAAAAAGTGTCAAACTTGGAACCTCTAGTTTTTTTTCAGCAGTTGATTCTCCCTTGAGAGCGATTAGCAAAATGTAGAAGTCTGACTGCTCGTCGGCTGCGATGTTAATTTCTCATTTTGGCATTCAAAACTTTGGCATTCAAAAGTCAAGGACTTGAAATTAACTTTGAGCAGGCAGGTAGAATTTAACATCCAGAGTGAGGATGAGGCTGTGAAGATGGGGTGAAGGGCAGACCCGGAGCTATGGCCTACGGGCGATTCAGGAGTCAACTGCAAACCCAGTAAGGCTTAATTCCAGCCATTAGTCGTCTGGGCTTGATTGAAAACATCTTCATTTGTCTAAAATTCCTGGTTTGGATAGTCGCGAATTCCATGAGACTGTTGGCGCATCAATGCTTTGTTTCCTTGGGGGGTTTAATAATGAACCGCCAAGATGTCAAGTACGCCAAAAAGGAAGAAGAAAGAAACAGCAAGGATAGAAAAATTAATTGCGGCAAATTACCGGAAATGATCGAAGAGGGGTGCGACGGGAGCAAATGTCGGGTGTCACCCTTCACGGATTCGCCAACAGCATCACGATCTTAGCCCGGAGCTTAAATTGACACCAATGACCTCGCGATCGCCCCAGCAAAGTGTTGCGCACCCCCTACACTCGTCCCTATTCCGGTTGCATCCGCAGTTGGGCAGACACCGGCAGATGCTCTGAACCATTTGCCGGTAAAACTTTGGCTGATTTTGCCCCCCAGTGCTGAGAATACCAAACATAGTCAAGCCTCACCAGGGGAAAAGTTAATTTCCAGTTTAACTGTTTAACCAGTAAATTCAGATCCCACCCGTTAGGAAAAGTAAAGCCAAAACCCAGTCCTGCTGTTCGGAAAGCATCTTGCATAACCGCTTTCAAATAATAGTAGTCTTGAGACTGGTCAGTCAGATTAAAGTCCCCAGCGGCAATAGTCGGCAGCGTTTCTTTCTGGAGTCGCCGCACTAAATCTTGAATTTGTGCCGGTCGGTCGCCGTACTCGTAAACTGGGATTTTGAGGAAAGGCAAAATTTTATACTGGCGAAACCACGGTGGGGTTGTTGAAATGTTATAAAGAACTACATCTTGCTGGTTCATTTCGATAATAGCTCGTTCTTGTGGTTCGTTCCCACCGGCTAGCTGTAACTTTTGGAAAGAGCGAATGGGATATCTGCTGAGAATCACATGGTATCCGCGCCCCAGGTGGTGCGGGTATAATGCCGCCAACTTAGAGAATACTTCTTCGGCGTAATCTTCTTTAATTTCTTGCAAACAAATGAGGTCTGGTTTTTCTTCCTGAATTAGGTTAACCAAAGCTTGTCGGGAGTCGTGATGCCAGCCGAGGTTGAGAGAAAAAACCTTGAGAGTTGGCTGGGAGTCACTGATGTTCGCGGGCTGGGGAGAAAAGTAGGTGACGTGTAGCCAACCCAGCAGGCAGATGCCAGCCACAGAGGAAACAATCGCGAACCAGCGTTTCTTTATGATAAAAAACCCTAGAATTGGCAGCAGGAAGATTGGCAAGAAAATCCAAGGAACAAAATCCCCCATCAAGGCAATCGGCCACAGCCTGTCCCAAAAGATCGGTCTCAGAATCAGATAGCCGACAATCAGTGCTGAGTAGGCGTAGGCGAGAAGTTGAGCAATTCGCTGCAAAAATCGGTAAGGCTTAATCATAGCGCCGTCTGCAATAGCATCCTCTTACTGGTGTGGGGACAAAAAACGGGATACTGCTCAGCTCAAATTAACTGAAATGACCTTCCCTTGCTGAGACTAGGGAATACACTTCTCCTGTGTGCGGCTCTTTTATTTTATACAGACTTCTGGCTGGAAACAGTGATTGAAAATCGCGATCGGTATATTGCTATTTAGAGTAAGTTGTTGGTTAAACCAAAATTAGCGATCGCGAAGTTAGGAATCTCAAGCAAATGATAAATCTCAGCGAACTACTAGAACCCATCGCCAGTCAATTTCGCAGTCTGGGAATTCCCGAACCAATTACCCATTGGGGACACCCTGTAATGATGGGGATAGTGGTGGTGGCGATGGGCAGTTTTGTAGGGTATACGGGATGGCAGGGACGTTTGGCCGCCGATAAAGATGTCGCACTCAAAAGTCGCTCGGATCACCGCAAGCTTGCACCGTGGATGTTTCTGTTTCTAGCTTTGGGCTATACAGGGGGCTTGCTGTCGCTGGTGATGCAGCACCAGCCTGTCATGGAAAGTCCGCATTTTTGGACGGGTTCGGCAGTGCTGGTGTTACTGGCTGTTGGCAGCTTGATTTCGCTAACGGGTTTTGGGGGTGCGAAACTAGCACTGCGCGCGGTTCACGCTTATTTAGGCACGACGGCCCTTGCACTTATGGTGCTGCACGCGGCTTTCGGTTTAAAATTGGGGCTGTCTATTTAGAAGAGGAAGAGCAAGGGGAAGGGGAAGGGAAAGAATGTCAGGAAAGAATTTTTGCCATAACTTACGCACGGGTAGCCAGAAACCGGGTTTTTTATCTCTAGTCCTGGACGCATAAATACCAAAGAAACCGGGTTGTTACCAGTTTTAAAGGTCGGGATGCAGTATTTTCGCAAAAACTCGGTTTCTGACCACCCGTGCGTCATATCGTTTGCGGTTGCATCGGAATGATGCTGAGGACACGGCACGGCGCCGTGCCGTGTCCCTACCCCGGTTAATTGTAGGGACACGGCGCCGTGCCGTGTCCTGACTGTGGGTAATATTAATTCCGATGCTACCTGAGTTGATATAAGTCCTAATCTAAATACACGGCGTTTAGCTTTTTATCTAGTAGGAGTTACGCACGATTGTTTACAAACCGGGTTTTTTTACAAAAAGACGGGTTGTAGACCGCTGATTCGGTAAAAAACCCGGTTTCGGGGCCCCGATGCGTCCAGGACTGTCTAGGTTGAAAAACCCGGTTTTTTTGGTAAGGAGTGCATAAGTACCGCATAGGTTTCCCTGAAATATTCCCCCTCTAAATTACTAATTAATGAATCAAGCAACGGGTGCAATTTTTTGTCTTGCCTACATTTTGGGATTGATTTCTACAGCGGTTCCTTGGGGTAGATACGGGATACTTGCTTTGGGAATAGCGGTGGCGATCGCCCTGCCGAAATTGTTGCGAAAATTTGCTCGAAATTCTGTAAAAGTTACTAAGAAAAGACGCAGCAGACAAAAAGAAAATGCTCTTGAAGAACCCTTAGATGCGAGGGAAGAGTTGAGTTTGTTGGAGATGCTGCCGAGATCGAAATGGGTGTGGGCCGTTGCGGGTTTGGTGGCATTTCTAGCTAGCTTTTATTTTGCAGTTCGATCGCCCCAACCGGCAATAGATGACATCAGCAAACTGATTCCGGCTGGCGGGAACACTCAAGAAGTGGCGGTGACAGTTCGCGGTAGAGTTGTTAGTACGCCTCGATTGACTCGATCGGGTCGATCGCAATTTTGGCTAGAAACAGATTTAGTTAGCGAAATCAACGGGGGCGAGGGAGGAGCAGTTGTAAACCGCCCAGTATCGGGTAAACTCTACGTTACAGTGCCCCTGCTGCAAGCAACTGGCTTGTACGCCGACAATACGATAGCAGTTGTGGGTTCCTTGTACAAACCGCAGCCGCCGTCGAATCCGGGGGCTTTTGATTTTCAAGAATATTTAGCCAGGGAAGGAGCTTTTGCAGGGCTAAAAGGGCGTCAAATTGACTGGAGGAGAGAAAATGCGATCGCGGATGTCAATCGAGTTAACAGCCAAACGGCTGCTTTCTTCGAGCCAAGCGGGATGCAGCCATCGAAAATTCAAGCTATGCGGCTGCGGATCGTGCGATCGCAGCTATCGCAGTTGAACGTTCCCGAAGGCCCGCTGATCGGTGCGATCGCCCTCGGCAAACAAGCGGTTGATTTACCTTACAACATCCGCGACTATTTTGTACAGGCTGGATTAGCCCACGCGATCGCAGCTTCCGGCACTCAAGTTTCGATGGTTTTGGCTTTAGTTCTAGCTTTAACCAGGCGTTTTTCCAAACAATTACAATTTTGTTTTGGCGTCGGTGCTTTATTTTTGCTCGTGGCGTTAACTGGCTTTGAAGCTTCAATATGCCGCGCCGCTTTGATGGGATTTGGAACACTATTTGCTTTGGTGCTCAACCGCGCAATTAAGCCGCTGGGATTGCTGTTAATCGCTGCTACTATTTTACTGCTGGTTAACCCTTTGTGGATTTGGGATTTAGGTTTCCAACTGAGTTTTTTGGCCACTTTGGGGTTAATCGTGACAACGCCGCCACTGATGGCAAAGTTGGACTGGATGCCGCCCGCGATCGCTTCAATTTTTGTGGTTCCGATCGCCGCTTCAGTTTGGGTATTACCGCTGTTACTTTACGTTTTTAGTGTCGTATCACCTTACAGCATTTTAGTCAATATTATTGCGGCTCCTTTGCTGTGGATTTTGAGTATTGGGGGGATGGTTAGCGCTTTAGCTGGATTGATTTTTCCGCCGGCTGGCAGTGTTTTAGCGCAACTGCTGGACTATCCGGCAAAGGGCTTAATTGCGATCGCCCAATATTTCTCGCAATTACCCGGTAATTCGGTAGCTGTCGGTCAAGTATCGGTATTTCAGCTAATCGCGCTGTACAGTTTAATTTGCTGGGTTTGGATCGGGGGAAGTTCGGCAACGAGCAATGTACAGGAGGTAACGGATGTAACGGATATAAGGAGGAAGGAAGAAAAAATACGGAAGCCGGAAGCAGTCAGAGGGAAAAACCAGGAAAAAGGGAAAGGGAAGAAGGGGAAAAGCAGAGTTATTGCGCTGCCGAGTTTTTCATCTGCTTGGATTTTACCGCTGGCGCTGCTGGCGGGAATAAGTATCATAGTTTTGCCAGCTTGGCACGTTCAAGCATCTTTATTTCAAGTTACTTTGCTAGCGACATCGGGCGAGCCAGTTTTAGTAATTCAAGATAGGGGAAAAGTGGCGCTAATTAATAGCGGTGATGAAAATACCGTGAGGTTTACAGTGCTGCCTTTTTTGCAGCAGCAAGGAGTTAATTCTTTGAATTTTGCGATCGCCGCTCACGGTCATTTAGGTTTGAGCGGTGGTTGGGGAAAATTACTAGAACGCTTGCCAATTAAAACATTTTATGATAACCAGGCTCCGAAACAAATTCACCGTGGCAACAATCAGGAATTTATGACGGCTGTGCAATCTCGCCAAGGCGTTTACTTTCCTTTAGAAACTAACAGTACCGTCGATCTGGGTTCGACCCGGTTGCAGTTCGTGAATGCGGAGATTCCGGTGGTAGAATTCCTGGTGGGAAATCGAACTTGGTTGCTAGTCGGTGAAATGACACCGGAAGCGCAAAAAAAATTGGCAGCAACGGGAACCTTGAAGCCGGCTCAAGTGCTGTGGTGGTCAGGAAAAGCTCTGACGGCTGAGTTATTGGCCGCAGTTGGGCCGCAAGTGGCGATCGCATCTGCTGACGAAATCGACCCAGAAACCGCCGCCCAACTGCGCCAAAGCAAAACCCAGATATTCTGGACAGGGCGCGACGGAGCCCTCCAGTGGACTCCAGCAGGGGGATTTAAGACCACTTTGGAATTTGAAGAAAATCAAACTTCTTTTTTATAAAGATTTACAATCTGGCGCACTGTGCGGTAAAATACTTTTAGCTCACATCTCAAATCAATTGGAGAGGTGGCAGAGCGGTTGAATGCGGTAGACTCGAAATCTATTTTGGAGGCAACTTCAACGTGGGTTCAAATCCCACCCTCTCCGTACATCCCTTACTACACAAGGCTTTGAGGCTATCCGCTTTTTTAGCCACACGTGCAGTTTATCGGCAGTGGTATACGAAAGTGGTATACAAACCACTCTTGTATACCACTTTTTGCTTTCACTCCACCCCATCAAGCGGGCGATCGGTCAGGGCAGGAGTATTTCTAAAATTGCCTCCACGTCTGCCAAGTCCACCCTCGACCTTTTACGCCGCGCTTTCAACTGGTTGAGCAAGTTGGCCGCTTCTGGAAATACTGCGACGGTCGGAGCTGAGTTTTGATTTGCGGTAGTCCTGCATAGTCAGGATAACTGAGGGTTTTATTTAATACCCACATTCCGCAGATCGGACCCGGAGGGCTGATACTTTTCATGAATTAAGATCCCTCAAAAATTTTACCACCTAATTTTTCGGGATTTAGTGTCACTTTGAACATATCGCCCTTGTTTTACTCTAAAAATAAACTTCACTTCCTTTTCACAGAGCCAAGATGCCAACTTGACACTGCCAAATTCAGGCAGCGCCTAAAATGAGCACTTCATAATCTGACAGTAACTCTAAAACAGGAGCAATTAGAGCTTGTTGTTCACAAATATTACTACATCCTCTCTTGTCTAGTAGTCGCCAGTATAAGGGGATACTTCGTTTTTCCCAGACCAGACTGAGCATAAATACGTTATGCGATCGCCCGAAGAGTACGATCTATAGCAAGCTTCAAAGGTTTCGATTTCTTAAATTTGGCTGTTAAGATTTCTTTGACCAGCGGAAACCACAGACTTTTGGTAGTTGAGGCGGTCTAATTTGAGAAATCGTTGCAGACTACGCCGGAGGCTCTCAAATTGAATTGGATAGGGCATTACAGAAGCGAGCAATTCAATACTAACCTGTCTGTGGCTGGAGCAATAAATATACCAGAATTTTGAGATTCAGGTAGTCTGCTGGTTTGAGTTGTTTTTCTAGATATAGCAATCCTAAATGATTATCAAGACTATGATACAATTATATGCAATACTCGATCGTGAATAAAAAGATGAATA
>NZ_JAUBTB010000162.1:0-9005 GCF_036704965.1 Microcoleus sp. F10-B2
CAATGGCTATAGGCAAAGTATGGTGAGTTTTGTAACATCAAGCGAAAAGGTGATTCATACCATGAATCAGCAACGCCGAATGACCTAATAAACTAAAGCGCTGCGTATCGACAACAAACGCAATCGGAGATCTGGGCTGGATGTTTTCGATCGCCATTAGGGACAAAACCGCCGCAATTTGCGAAGTTTCTGACACCAAGTTAGGGGGTGAAGTGGGATTGAAGGGCGAAGGGCGCAAATTGTTCGGAACGACTACCACAAAGCCATACCGCGCCACGAGGCTAGCGCAATCTGAATAAAATGATTTATCTAAAAGCGCACCTTGCAATAAAAGTGCGATCTGGAAAGAGTAAGCGCCCGAATTAAGAGCTGATGATTTAGGATAATAAAGGTCAGCTAAATTGTTATTAGCCGATATCGCCGTGCTGTAAAAAGCAATTTTTTTAAATTGCGGTCAATAATACATCGTTGTTATAACCCTGCCAAATCTTCTTTATAAAAATGTTTTTTAGAGTGGTGAATCGGAATTTCGATTTCCAATGTCGCCCCTCGATCGTCGGGTAGCGAAAGACAACGGAGTTGCCCGCCGTGCTCGTCCACTACAATAGCATAGCTAATCGATAACCCCAGCCCCTTTCCTTGACCCACTTCCTTCGTTGTAAAAAATGGCTCAAATATGCGTTGTTGAATATCTTCGGTTATGCCCGGGCCGTTATCAGTAATATAAATACCAACTTGACAGTTCGAGAGTAACTTCGTGCCAATAGTAATAGTAGGGATTGAGCTGCTATCATCTACATCGTTTGCCCAACTTTTTTCTGATTGCAACGCATCAATCGCATTAGTCAGGACGTTCATAAAAACCTGATTCATTTGCCCCGCGTAGCATTCTATCTTTGGCAGAGCCTCATACTCTTTTACAACTTTAATTATCGTTTGATCTGCTTCATCTTTCAGCCGATGCTGCAAAATCATCAGCGTACTCTCAAGTCCTTCATGGATATCCACCGCTTTTAACTCAGCTTCATCGAGTCTGGAAAAATTCCGCAGCGAGTGCACTATTTCTTCGATTCTGTCAGCTCCTATCTTCATAGAAGCAATTAGCTTCGGCAAGTCATTCCTGAGAAAAGTGAAATCGATTGCCTCAAGTTGTTCCTGGATAGCGGCTGTGGGATTGGGGAAATCTTCTGCGTAGAGTTGCACCAGCTTCAGCAAATCTTGAGTGTACTCTGTTACGGGGCAGAGGTTCCCTTTAATGAAGCTAATCGGATTGTTAATTTCGTGAGCTACCCCCGCTACGACATTCCCCAAACTTGACATTTTCTCGCTTTGGATGAGTTGAGCTTGCGTATGTTGTAACTGTTGTAGAGCCAGCTCTAGCTGCTGGGATTTTTCCCGCTCTTTAGCTTCGGACTCCCGCAATCGCGCATTTTGCTCGTGCAGTTTTTTTTGCAAACGCTGAATAGTTAGTTGATTTTCGACACGAGCTAAAACTTCTTCTAAATGAAATGGCTTGGTGATGTAGTCTACTCCTCCTACAGCAAATGCTTTGACTTTATCCAACACTCGATCTAGGGCGCTCAAGAAAATAACTGGAATACCCGAAGTTCTGCCATCAGCTTTTAAATGTTGGCAAACTTCGTAGCCATTCATCTGGGGCATAGTGATGTCGAGCAAAATCAAATCTGGTGGGGTAGAACGCGCTGCTTTTAATGCCATTTCCCCGTTTATTACGCCCCGAACTTTATACCCTTTGTCGCTCAGCATAGTGGATAAAAGACGCAGATTGTCTGGGGTATCGTCAACCACTAAAAGATTGGCACAATCAGATTTTAATTGCTGGCTATTCATGGAATCATTTCTTCAGTTAAGTTAGTGATTTTATCAAACCTAAAATTGTTAGCCCAATCGGCGATAGTCTCTGCAAAAGAAGTATTGGATTTGGAGATGACGGCGACCAAACTTAAAATCTGCTCTGCATCAGCATCGATAGCTGCTTGATGTAACTGTATCACCCACTCCGCAGGCATTGCCGCTAAAGTCGTCCTCAAGAATTCAGTTTTTTCCGCTTCTTTTACACTCAAGTCTTGACCCTCAAGCTGAAATAATGTAAAGTTCGGTAAATCTTCATAGATATACTGTACCCCTAAATGTTCAGCCATTTTGGCAAAAATAACTTCTTCTTGAAAAGGCTTGCTCACAAAATCGTCACAGCCTGATGATAAAACAATAGCTCGCTCCTCCTCAAAAGCGCTAGCGGTCAACGCAACAATCGGGGTAGCCTCATCTTTAATCTTGGCTTTAATTTGTCTGGTAGCCTCATACCCGTCTATCACAGGCATTTGCATATCCATCCAAATTAGGTGAGGTTTCCAAGTTTCCCAGATTCTAATAGCTTCTTGACCATTTACTGCTTCGCGCACCTCCAAGCCAAGCGGTTCGAGAAGATTAACCAATAGCAAACGGCTCTCCCATTTATCATCAACCACCAAGATGCGATATGAGGGTTGGTTGGGTTCTAAACCAATTACCCGCCTTCTTGATTGTCGAGGTTGAACTTTAGCCATCTCAGGGGAGCTAATTTGGATATCAAAACTAAAAATTGTTCCTCGATTCAAGGTACTGCTGACGGTAATGTCTCCTCCCATCAGTTGTACGAATTGTCGGCTGATGGGTAAACCCAACCCAGTTCCTTCTTGAGATTTCCGACCCGCGTCCGTTTGTACAAAAGGCTCAAATAAAGAATCTACATCAGTAGGAGCAATACCGTGACCCGTGTCTTCCACTTCAAACGTAATAGTCCGTGGTTCCTTGTCTGTTGGGAACTTTTGTTTCGCACTAATTGCTGCAACCCGAAGTGTCACACTTCCATTAGTAGTAAACTTGATCGCATTTCCTAGCAAATTAATTAAGACTTGACGCAATTTGCTTTCGTCAGTTTTTACATACTGAGGAATGTTATAATTGATGTGCCAACTGAGCTTTAGACCTTTAGAATCAGCTTTGAGTTTGAGCATTTCTTCAAGAGAATGGAGCAAATGATACAGGTCAAAGCTAGTAGGATTTAATGTAATCCGACCTGCCTCGATTTTAGACATTTCCAGTACGTCATTAATCAGCGTCAGCAAATGCTCGCCAGAACGACTAATGATGGCGATCTGTTCCTGCTGTATGTGAGAAAGGGATGGGTCGCGTCCCAGCACTTGGGTAAAGCCGAGAATTGCATTGAGGGGAGTTCGCAATTCGTGACTCATTTTTGATAAAAATTCGCTTTTAGCCTTGTTAGCCGCATCTGCAACTTCTTTGGCTTGTTGTAAGGCTGCCTCTGCTTTTTTGTCCTCCGTAATATCGCTGGCTGTGCCAGTTATTCCTAGAATATTTCCCTCGGAATCCCGCACTACAAGTGAATTAAACCGGAGATTGATAGGTCTGCTGTCTTTAGCTAATTGTATGGTTTCATACTGAAATACGGACTCTCCATTCAGCATACGTTGGAATATCTCGTTATCTTTGGGAAGTTGTTCAGGTATCTGAAACTCACTGAATTTTCGCCCTATCATTTCTTCAGGGCTGTAGCCAAAAATCTGTTGGACGGCAGCGTTGACGAAGGTATAACGCCCTTCAACATCAACTGACCAAATCATATCCTGCGATGTTTCAACTAAGTCACGGTATTTAGCCTCGCTTTCTTTTAGCGCTTCTTCTACCCTTTGACGATCGGTAATGTCGTTAATGACTAAGAGAATACACGCTTCTCCACCCAGCTCAATAATATCTGCTGATAACAGCATCTTCCTCACCTCGCCTGAAGAAGTACGACAATCAAATTCCTGATTGCGAACCACTCCTGATTCTTGCAATAGCTGTTTGTATCTGTCACCTTCTTCTAAATTAAGCCAAAGATTCAACTCAATTGCTGTAAAACCAATTACCTGTTCGCGAGAGTAATTAAAAGTGCTGAGGAAACTGTCGTTCACTTCAATGTAGCGTCCATCTGCAAACCGGGCGATCGCGATCGGGTTAGGACTGGAACGAAAGGCTTTAGAAAATTTTTCCTCAGACTGGCACAAGGCTATTTCTGTCTGCATTCTGACAGCCATTTCCTGTTCCAATTCTTGCGTTCTTTCTATAACCTTACGTTCCAGGGTTCGCGAGTATTCCCCTAATTGGTCATAAAGTTGAGCATTCTCAATAGAAATAGCAATTTGGGCCGATAAAAGTTTTAACAGTTCTAGCCTATCTGTAGTAAAAGCCCCTTCAGTCAGATTATTTTCCAAATAAAGAAGGCCAGTCAGCTTACCTTGGTGCAGCAGAGGAGTGCAAAGAATCGATTTCGGTTGAGTAGCTGCAATATAAGGATCGCGAGTAAATTGTCCTTCTTGAGCAGCATTATTTAACACCACATTTTCCTGAGTGCGAATCACATAATTGGCGATCGCACTTGCCAGCAAAAGAGTACCCCCGGAAGCTGCTGTTGCATTGAGAGGAAGCGATCGCAGCACACTAACTTCATCCTCCTGCACCGAACCTTCCGCCTCAATCGCCCAGTTTCCCGCTTTTTCTAAAATCAAAAAACCTTTTTGGGCCCCCGCATTTTCGATCGCAATTTTCATCAATCTTTCCAGCAACCTACTCAAAACAATTTCACCCGAAATCGCTTGGGAAGCTTTCATCACAGTAGTTAAATCTAACGTCTCCCCCAAATTATTGCCAGTAGTCGCCGTCGTAGTGCGATTAACTTTATTTTGAGTAGTTGTCTTCCCTGAAGTTCTCGCGATTAATTGAGGATATTTTTCCTCCAAACTCTCAACTTGACTTTTAGCACCCCAATATTGGTAGCCATAGTGAGCTTTAGTCAAGTAGATTTGGGCAAATTCTTCTCGATCTTTCCCCAACCAGAACTTAGCAGCAAGAAACGCCGCCAGCGCTTCATTCTGAATAAAATCACCCTCTCTGGCCTGGGCTATCGCGCGATCGTACAAATCCATCGCCTCCAAATCTCGACCTGAAATTCTCGCCATTTCTGCCGCCACCAGCGAGAATTTATGTGCGAAACTTTCCGAGCAATTGTCCGCCCAAACTTTGATTTGTTTCTGATTAGCTTCTAATTGCTGCCAGTAATCTTTTCGCTCCGATTCAGAAACCTCGGAATACAGAGCCGTTAAAATCAGACAACGGTAAAAATAATGGTGAGCACTAGAAATATGACCCATCAAATAATCGAGCAGCCCTGCCGCGCGTTCAGATGCTTCTAGCGCCTCACTATACTGTTCGTCAAGATAAAAAGTCTGCGCTTTTAAAACGTAAAACTCGCACAGTGCCGCCATACTTTTACGGCTGTGGAAATTTTCTAAATGCTGTTTTTCGCTAACATCATCCTCTTCGCCCATCAAATTTAAAATTGCTGACTTATTAGCAATAATAATATCAATCGCCCATAAATTTTTAGTTTGCTCGCAAAAATGGAGCGACTTGACAATATCTTCCAAGAGATTATTCAAATTCATGCCCTGGAAGAAATAGGTAATAGTTTGAAACATCCGGTTATAACCAGTCCATTGCAAATTGCCCGATTGCAAGCCAACTTTATAACCTTCATTATTAATTTCCGCCGTAGTTGTGAGCGGTCTCACCCAGCAGTTTAAGTAATTAGCAAATATCACACTATCTTGGCAGTTTTGAGACAAGTTATTTGAATTTTCGCTGAGAGTCAGAGCGAGTCTGCCAAACTCATAAGCCGATTGGTAATCCCCTAAAATTGAATTCAGGATAATTCCATAACATGAATAGCAGTAAGACCCTCCCGCTACAAAACCGTACTTGAGAGAAAGGTTAATCGCTTCGATCACAGTCAACTTCCACAGTTCTTGAGATGAAAAAAACGTTAGCGGTCCCATGTTTCCCAATAATTTCATGGCCATTTTTTGAACCGGATCTTTCATTTTTTCGGCATGAATTAATGAAGCAATTTCTTGGTTGGCTAAATTGGCTTTAGCGGCCGCCATTCCCGCATTAACCGCCTCGCTTAAATTATCTTCAGCCAAATCTATGCCCAGCAATCTAAGGGCTTTTAATCCCGATTGAACTGCTGCTTCATATTTACTCAGCAGAGTGTACTGCACGATCAAAATGTTGTATATTTCGGCTTTTTCTATATCAGATTTTGCCCGGGAAAATGCCACTTCTATTAAAGCTTCTGATTCTTCAAAATTGCCGTTTAAATATTCTGCCTCTGCCAGCTCCTTATGAAAGGTAAAAGCTAGTTCGTAGGATTCTTGCCAAATATCGCCCGGTAAAATTTCTCGACCGATTTTTAAGTAGTCTCTGGCAGCAGCATAAGCCGTTGCATCTTTGGCTTTGCGAGCGGCTGTTAAATTTAAAATAGCTAGTTCAGTTTTCTCACGATCATCAATGATTAAAATCCGACCCGAATTTAAATGATCGGCAATTTCAAAAATTCTTTCGGCTCGCCGCTCAGGAGAAATATTTGCCAGTAACAGGCGACCAATTTGTAGGTGAATTGCTGTTTGCAACTTTGAGTCAATCAAAGCGTAACCTGACTGCTGCACGCGGTCGTGCAAAAATTTATAAGTAGTAATTACCAAGTCTGAGTTAATTATTTCTGATTCGGTAGCACCTAACTCAGAAGTAGTTAATATTAATCCCTCTTGGATGGCTGGCAATAGTTCTTGAAACGTGGCTACCCAAGATTTCTCATTAATAATTGAAAGAGTATTTAAATCAAAACTATTACCCACGCAAGCAGCCAATCGCAAAACTTGCTGAGTTGATTCGGGCAGTCTTTTCAATTTTTTCAGCATCAATTCAATGACGTTATCTGTAATCCCTACTGATTCAATTTCTGAAATATTCCAATCCCAGTTTCTTTCTTGAAAATTGAATTTCAGCAGGTTTTCTTGATAAAGAGTTTTGAGAAACTGATTGACAAAAAAAGGATTACCTTGAGTTTTACTGACCACTAACTCTGCTAGGGGGAGGGCTGAGTTTTGGTCTTGACGCACGGTATCACTAATTAAGTTAACTATCTGGTGAAGGTGTAAGGGGGCTAAAGTAATTCGCTCGATTCTTGCACCTTGATTTTGGAGCTCATCCAAAGTCATCATTAAAGGATGAGATGGGTTGACTTCGTTGTCTCGATAAGCACCAATTAGAAATAGATAGTTCGTTTGCTCATCTGCTATCATTACTTGTAGCAATTTCAATGTAGCGACATCAGCCCATTGTAAATCGTCGAGAAAGATGACTAAGGGATAGTCAACTGAACAAAACACGCGGATGAATTTTTGAAATACTAAATTAAAGCGGTTTTGTGCTTCGGCAGCGCCTAATTCTTGTACGGCGGGCTGGTGGTCAATGATTAATTCTACTTCCGGAATGACATCTACAATGATTTGACTATTGGCGCCAACCGCAGCTAATATTTTTTCTTTCCAGGTATTGAGTTGATTTTCGCTTTCTGTTAAGAGTTGCTTGACTAATGATTGAAAGGCTTTGACAACCGCCGCGTAAGGGATATTTCTTTGAAATTGGTCGAATTTTCCGGCGATAAAATAACCTCTGGCTTTAGTAATTGGTTTATAAACTTCTTGTACTAGGGCGGATTTTCCAATGCCGGAGTAACCGGATACTAGCATCATTTCGGTGCTGCCCCTGCTGACTCGCTCAAAGGCTGCTAATAAGGTTTCAACTTCATTTTCTCTGCCGTAGAGTTTTTCAGGGATGAGGAAATGGTCTGTCATATCCCGCGTCCCCAATGCAAACGTCTCAATGTTACCAGTGTTTTGTAGTTGAGCCAGACAAATTTCTAAATCGTGTTTCAGTCCTAATGCACTCTGATAGCGATTTTCCGCATTCTTGGCCATCAGTTTACTAACAATTTGGGATAAAATTAGGGGAACTTCTGGGTTGATTTGATGTACCGGAATTGGCTGTTTAGCTAGATGACAATGCACTAACTCCATTGGGTCGTCTGACTCGAAGGGTAACTGTGTTGTCAACAATTCATAGAAGGTCACACCCAGGGAATAAAAGTCACTCCGATAGTCAATGCCTCGATTCATTCTTCCTGTCTTTTCAGGGGAGAGATAAGCTAAGGTTCCTTCGAGGGTGTTGGGGTTCTGGATTTCTAGGGTTTCTCTCGGCAGCAGGGAAGAAATACTGAAGTCAATGAGTTTAATTTGTTTGCTATGTGGGTTAATCAGAATATTGGCGGGTTTGATATCTTTATGAATAACTCGGTTTTGGTAGAGAGAGTGGAGAATATTTGCTAAGTCCCTGGCTAGGTTGAGAAAGTTTTCTAAAGATAGAGATTTATCGGGTTGGTTTTTATCAGTTGCTCCCGGGAGATAAGTAGACAGGGAAACTCCTCCAAAGTCCTCCATTATCAAAGCATAGGCGTTTTTGTAAGGTGCTAAATCGAGGGGTTCAACTACTCCAGGTAGACGTAGATTTTTGGCGATGGTGTACTGGTTGCGGAATTGCACCAATTCGCTGAAGCTGGGGTATTCGTTCCGCAGCAGTTTGATGACGACTGGAGTGCGATCGCTCTCCCGAACACCGCGATATACTAGAGTGCGAGATCCTGCATACAGTTGTTCTGTTATGCGATACCCCGGCAGGTCAGTAATTGCATCCATTTTCCAGTCCTCTAAAAATTGGGATTACTATATTTATAGTTTACCTAGCAAACCAGGAACATTCCGACGTTACCTCTAATGTGCCTCAACTTTTCAGTCCGCGTTGTGTATGAACGCTAGTCGCTAGTTGGATACTGAAGCCATCTTATTAATTGTTTAGAAATTGTCTCCACTAGAGCGGGACTTATCCATAAGTATGCTTATCTGGCTCAGTCTGCACTTTGGCAGGATGTCAAAAAGTCTATTAAAACTAGATAACATACAACAGATATAGGGAGCATCCCGGTTTTGTAAATATCCCCAAATCAGCGTAAAATAGTTAAAATCAATAGAAGCGTCAAAAAAAGT
>NZ_JAUBTB010000163.1:0-8858 GCF_036704965.1 Microcoleus sp. F10-B2
GTGAACGATAAAATTTATGAAACTGGTCGAAAAGTAGCTAAGGGATTTAAAGAAACAATGAAAATTATTTTTGATGAATATCTACCCAAATGGAATCCGAGGTGCAGTTCCGACTATTTAGCAGACGCTAAAGTTATTAAATTTTCATTCCTTAGCAAGCAAAAATTAGACGCTGTACTGCCGTTGGCTGGAGGTGAGCTTTTGCAGCCGATCGAACAATTTGGTTTCGGCGGCTTGCAGACAGTGCGGGGCTACCGTCAGGATGCTTTGCTGGCTGATAGCGGGATTTTTGGTTCAGCCGAGTTGCGGTATCCGATTTTGCGCATCGGCGACAAACAAGGGCATTTTCAGGTGACGCCGTTTGTGGATTTTGGCAATCTTTGGACAAATAGCGGGGGAAGGGCGGCTGTGGAAGCGAATTAAGCCTGCGGTGGCAGTACGGGGAGAGGTGGAATGCTTCCTTAGGCAGGGAAATTCCTGTGATTGATATTAACAGTTCGCGATCGCAGGCTTCCCAAAAAAACCCGGTCTCTCGTTGTCGCGATCGAGCGTATACGACCAAATTACGTCAAGAAACCGGGTTTTTGCGTCCTAGACTGATTAAGTCAAGCAACAGGAGTTGACAAGAGTGCGGGCTGTCTTTTTCTCATGACTTGCGCACAGACTCTACTTGCAGGGCGGTGCACACCGCACCTTACCACTACAGATAGTGTAAAAAATGATTCCTGGCGTAAGTCCTATTTTTGTAGAATTGCAACCTTTTTAGGAAAGAAGTCGTTTTGCCTTTGGCGGAACTGAGCAATTCCGCTATATAGTAATAAGTATCATTTGGCACTCCTCTGTAGCTGCCAAGAGTGCTTTTTACTGATAATCTTTAAATTAAACTATGTCTAAGGTGCGGTGGCTGCTTTTAAGTTCTTTTGCTTCCGGTTTTGGGCTTTGCTCAATCATTTTCGCAATGTTTACGATGACTTCAAGGCTATCGTTTTCGTCTTTTTTTATCTTTCTTTTAACTTTGGTATTTTTTGTAATTAATCTGCTTTTTGCTTTGCATTATTATACATCAATTACCAAGCAGTTGAGTGTTAAAGGTAAAAGAAAAGCTAGAATTTAGCCGTTTTGAAGAAGAATCTGACAAAGGGATGGAGAGTTATTTATGGAACTTGAAGGGACTCCTGGAAAACGCCTCTGGGTTAGGAAAAGTATCTAGCTGTAAGCCTTAATTATTTAAGGTCTAATTATTGAGGAGGTGCGATCGTGCTTATAACTCAAACCAACTAACTCAAACCAACCGGCCCAATTTTCCAGAGGGGACAAAGACTCGCTTGACTCCAGATGAATACAGGGCGATCGAGGAAACAGCCGCAGAAGGTCACGAATATTGTAACGCATAGATTGTCACTATCTCAGGAGGTTCCCCCGCTCACAGCCGTATTGCCGTAAACATTACGACTTTTATTAACGTGGCTCTGCGAGACACAAATTTTCAAACCTACAACGGAGGCTTACGAATTTGGATTCCTAGCTTCAATCATGAAATTTATCCCGGGATCATCTCGGTTTTGCGCTTTTGAGCATCAAACGGATATTGATCCGTTAAGGTACACCCAAGCTTAAGCTGTTGCGCGTTTAAATTGCATATTCGGGACGTTGCTCAGAGCAACGTCCCACAATAATTTGAGTGATTTTTGACACACAATTTAAATGGTGAACAGCTTAAGCATTTGATTAAAATTTTCATCAACTACTGCGCTTCTGAAGTTTTCAACTTTCTATCAATTTGTTTTATTGCCGACTCTACAGAGCCCGAACCGATTGAGCAAACCTTTTGTGTTGACAATTGCTCGTAGTTAACAATCAGTCGGCGATGCTTCTTCAAATAAGCACAAAAGTTCTGGGCTTGTTTTTGACGGCAAAACTTAAATAAATTGATGGTTTCCTCAACTCGTCCAAGAACAGAAACTCCTTACCCAAGGTCTGACTGGGGTTTCTCACAATACAGTTATTAAGGATCGTCAATTAAATAATTTCCCTTTTTTCTTGTGAGATGGGCGTCCCGCCCGTCCCCGATAGACGGGCGGGACGCCCATCCCACAACAGTCATGAAAAGTGGATTTTATTTAATTCTCATCCCTAAGTGGGTTAAAAAGAGCCGAAACAACCGATAAACCGAACCAGATGATTATGCAATTTCCGAAATAGCTCAGATAGATGAATTACAGACGGTAGTCGGTCGGTAGTCGGTAAAAAACTTGCATTTGGCGGTGGAGATTGGTCAACAAAGCAATAGCAGGGATTATCGCTATTGTAATTGGTTCCCGAAGTGTAGAAACATTTAAACCTGACGGGCAGATTGTTAAAGGGTGGCAGTGTTTTTTTATGTAACAGATGGCTGTGTGGTTTATCCCCAGTTCCCAAGAGGATGCTGACCGTATAATAAATAAAACGGCGTTGCTGAATTGAGGTATGATTGGTACGATCGCAGGGATGTATTCGTTACTCCATTTGCCTCGCTCGAACGCGATTGAAATGATTCCCGGGATAGGGAACCGGAACGTCCCAAAACTTAAGATAATGAATTAATAAGCGAATGGAATTTTTGAGCATCTCTTTCGACTTAGAATAGCAAAGTGTCTTGCGATGAAGTCGTGCCAAATAATGTCGTAGTCGCGTATTTTCGCCCTCTACTCTGGTCATGTAAGTTTTACAGATAATTTGGTCTCCATCTGGAATAAACATGGGATAAACTGGCCATCCATCTGTAATATAAAAATAACATTTCCAATTGCCGACTAATTCCCACAATGGTCGAAAACTTGCTGCACTATGATCGCCCAGCACCCATCCTAAAATCCCTGGCTGAAAGTGATTAACCGCTGTCGGGACCCAGATCTTATTTTTTTTGACCAATAAATGTTTCTAGTTCATCAAGTTCTGCAACTTCGGGAATTGTCTCTGCTTCATAAGTATCAGGAAGCAATTCCCCGACTTGCTTGACCCAATTTATGATAGTGGTATGATGTACTCCTTTAATTCTTTCTATTGCTCGAAAACCCAGACCATTAACATACATTTTGAGACATTCACGTTTTACCTCTGAAGAGTAACCTTTATGAGGTTGATAGCAGTCTATAAATTGTCTGGCACAATTGACACAAATATAATTCTGTTTGCCTTTTTTATGACCATTTTTATTAACGTAACTTGACAGACATTCAGGACATTGCATAAGCTCTATTTTTTTTGAAGTGTTATTTTTTGGCACTCGTACTCTCAATCTATCATACCCTAATTCAGCAACGCCAATAAAACATATATGACACGGGTAGAAGGAGAAAATACCAGATTGAGACACGATATAGCTCGAATACAATAGAAAAACTGGCGTTGGTGAATTAGGGTATGATGAGTTGAGAGTACGAGCGCCAAAAAATAACACTTCACAAAATGCAGAGCTTATGCAATGTCCTGAATGTCAGTCAACTCATGTTAATAAAAATGGTCATAAAAAAGGTAAACAGAATTATATTTGTGTCGGTTGTGGCAGACAATTTATAGAGGGCTATCAATTTCATAAAGGTTATTCTTCAGAGGTAAAACGTGAATGTCTCAAAATGTATGTCAATGGTCTGGGTTTTCGAGCAATTGGGAGAGTCAAAAATGTGCATCATACGACAATCATTAATTGGGTCAAACAAGTAGGAAAACTCTTGCCAGATTTTTATGAGGCAGAAATAACTCCACAAGTGGGAGAATTAGATGAATTAGAAACATTTGTTGGCTCAAAAAAAACTTGCACCTGGTTATGGACAGCAGTAGACCATTTTAAACCAGGTATTCTAGGATGGGTTTTAGGATCCCATAGTGCCAAAACCTTTGAACCACTATGGGAGATTGTTAATAAATGGAAATGCCATTTTTATGTAACAGATGGATGGAAAGTTTACCCTAAGTTTATTCCCGATGGGGATCAGATTATTAGCAAAACATATATGATAAGAGTTGAGGGTGAAAATACAAGATTAAGACATTATTTGGCTCGCCTAAAACGAAAAAGTCTTTGTTATTCTAAATCTGAACAAATGCTAAGATATTCAATCCAGTTACTAATTCACTATCTAAAATTTGCAGATGTTCCAGTTCCGTATCAAAATCAAAGGAATCATTTTCGCTTGTCTGCGAGCACACTATAAGTTTATCATACCTTGATTCAGCAACGCCGAAAAACTTTATGTTACTCTCAATCAGTTGAGATGTTAAACCTCTCGGTGAGGTTGGTTGTTTACTCTGTCAAACATAAAACTGTATCCCTACCTTCCTGTATCATGCTATCAATGTGGAACGCCTTCATTTTAGCCGTTTTTTCATAGATTTGCTTTCATTGAGATGCACCAGACGAAAGTTTGCCAAGAAGCGATTGAAATCGTCGGCTTTTCGCCGACTTTTATACTAAAATACAGCGTGTGAAAGCTCTTCGGGATTGAGATTATTGTGAATAACTTTACCGTCCCGGAACCAGACAACACGGCGAGTTTGGCGCGCTACTTCCGGTTCGTGCGTTACCATAACAACGGTCATGCCGCTGTCGTTGAGTTCTGTAAAAATATCCATTACTTCTTGAGTAGTTTTAGTATCTAATGCACCTGTAGGTTCGTCAGCCAGCAACAACACGGGACGGTTGACAATTGCCCGGGCGATCGCAACTCGCTGCTGCTGTCCTCCTGATAGTTGATTCGGTCTGTTTTGCAGCCGACTTTCCAGACCTACCTTAGTTAAAGCATCTACTGCCCGTTCGCGTCTTTCTACTGCGGAAATGCCGGCATAAACCATCGGTAACATGACATTTTCTAATGCTGTCAACTGAGGCAACAGGTGAAATTGTTGGAATACAAACCCCAATTTTAAATTGCGAATTCCGGCTAATTCTGCTTCCGGCATTTGGGCGACATCTACGCCGTCTAAATAGTAACTGCCGCTCGTAGGTCGATCGAGACAGCCGATAATATTCATAGCTGTAGATTTGCCAGAACCCGATGCGCCCATAATGGAGCAATATTCTCCTTGTCTTACCGTCAAGCTGACGCCGTTTAAGGCGCGAACTTCCAGGTCGCCAATTCCGTAAACTTTTGTTACCTCTTCCAGACCGACAATGACGGGTTTTGAGAGGACTTGCGGGTCGAGGTCTTGGTAGGTATCGGTTTGTAGTTCAGGCATTTTTTTTCTGTGCGATCGACACAACTAACTACTAAGCTAACACTTCCCATCTGTTTTCGCGGTAGGAGTGACGGCAGTTGCGACGCGAGTGGACCTCTCCAATAATTCTTGTGGGGTAGGCATCCTGCCTGCCCTTTACAGGCTTTTCTGGAGAGGTTTAATAAACAGAAGCTTTATATTAAGGTCATAGTGAATACTTTGACACCGACCTGGAGGTAAAGTTGGAGTGGAAAAAAAAATCGGCGTTGCTCAATTGGGTATGAAATTTGTAGGGGCAATCCCCCCGTGATTTCCCCACCGCTGACGGTGTAAGCAATTAGAATTACCCCTACAGGCAAAATCATACTTTGATTGAGCAGCGCCAAAAAATCTATACTTACTATTTATGCGCCGACTCTCTCTGTAGGGTGCTTGTGGTAGCCCCTGTCAAGGTACGATCGACCTGCTTTAGGTCGTGCTATCGGTTGGCGATGACCAATAAACCCAGTTTATTGGTCATCAACTGTTAAACAAGGAAGATTTAACGATCGCCAGCCACCAATTTTCAAAGGTTTGAGGCTCTTCTTCACCACCTTGACAGAGCTTGCTTGAAATAGCAACCCCAATAGGCTAAACTTGTGCCGATCGCCAAACAGACTACAAAGCAATGACTAATTCTACCGATACCAACCAGACCGAGATTTCTAATACAGTCTCATCGAGTCCACAAATGTTATCTTTCCTGAAAGTAGTTGAGTATTTATCCCTAGCCGCTTTTGTGGGTGCAGGCATCCTTACCAGAGTTTTTCTAGACAATCAACTTATCTTTATTTTGGGTTCTGTTTTTCTGTCGAGTTTTATTTTTCTGTTCCTGACCAATAGACAATTAGCTCGCAACTCTCGGAATAGTGCTAATCAGTTAGATATCCGAAGAAAAGCTGAACTATATAATTATCTCTTAAACCCGAATAATGTTTCGGCTGACAATCAGATCATCCCGGTGAGAGAAAAGGCTTTACGATATTGCCAGGAGTTGATTGACGACTATAAAAACACTAGAGAGACTTCGAGAAATATTTACTATACTTTCCAATTGGCAACCGTTGTTTTATCGGGAGTCACACCAATTTTAGTATTGGTAGACAAATTGGAACCAGGTCAATCGTTGCTCAAGTGGCTGCCCGTAATTTGTCCCGCTGTCGCCTCGATAGTCGCCAGTATACTTACCTCCTTTCCTTTTCAGAAGAATTGGATTTCTGCTAACACGAGTGTGGAATTGTTAGAAGCGGAACAGGAGAAATTTGTATTAGGAGTGACTCCAGCTTATCGTTGCTATGATGTAGCCGACGAAGCCCAACATCAACAAATGAAAAAAATGGCAATAGAAAACTTTATCAATCAGGTGAATGAGATTCATCTCAAGCAAATCCAAAAACCAGATGAAACAGCGTCAAACGAGCAGAATACAGCGCCAGATCAATCTACCGAGTCAAAGTAGGAGCAGAGTTAACTAAGCTGACAATAACAGTAAGCAGGTAGGGTTGAGTGACGCTACCTGCTTCTGGTTTCATTAGCGAGATGGGGAGCTGGCGAAGATTATAACATCTATAGCAATCCTTGCAGGAGTCGTAAATTTTTTACCCCACCCCAACCCTCCCAGAACCCGCGGGGAGGGAGTAAGAAATTCACAAATGATGCGAGGATTGCTATATCCTAAGGTGGGGTCCCATACTGTTGTGCTCATTGACCACCTGGATAACGATCGCATGGCAGTGGGTGAAGCATTGGGAGTACTCAACTTGATTGATATCAAGAGCCACTATCAAATCGCATACGGAACCACCGGGCCATCTAGGGCTGTTTCATTCCCTAAAAGACGTAAAATTACAAGTGTCGAGGGGGTGAAAGTAATGGGTGCAAATCTAATTGAACAACTGCGGCAGGTTAAGGACTTTCGCACAAAAGATCTACAATTTCGCAGTCGTAATGATTTAATTGAATTATCAAACACATTTTCAAATTATGACAATTCTATTTTCTCTATCGGTAAATATTATGAATCCTAAAGTTTTTGTTACGAGAGGTATCACGTTTGGTGAGTGGGTAGGAAAATCTCTGAAAAGACGGGGTTGGGGCAGATTGCCTATTGGTCGTGTCATAGTAGATATTCTCTTGTGGCCATCCGATTGCTTTAAGATTCATAGAAAATATCGGCATGTTTTTGGTCAAAGACCAAAGCTGCTCTCCCCTCCAACCTTTAACGAGAAACTTCAGTACAGAAAGCTGTTCTGTCGTCAGTCTATTTATACTGTGTTTGCCGACAAAATTGCAGTGCGGGACTATGTGAAACAACGGCTTGGTTCTGATGTCCTTACAAAACTCTATTGGAACGGAACAGATTTGAGAAAAGTAGCAAAAGAAAGTCTTCCGGAAAAGTTTGTTATTAAAGCTAATCATGCATGCGGCACCAATTTGATCGTTGAGAATCGATATTCTTTTGACTGGTGCAAGGCTTATGAACAAACCCAAGCTTGGCTGCAAATGGACTACTCAGATCGTTCGGCAGAATGGCAATATCGTTGGATTCCACCTACTCTCCTGATTGAAGAATTTCTCCAAGGTTCAGATGGCAAGTCTCTACTAGATTACAAATTTTTCTGCTTTCGTGGTCGAGTCGAAATGGTTGACATCCACGTGGATCGCTTTTCTTCAAACCGCACACGGGCGTTTGTAGACCGCAATTTTAAGATTCTTGACTTAAGTCAAGCATACCCCCGCTATCGGGGAGAACTGGTGAAACCTACAAACTTTACTCTTATGATTGATATGGCTGAAACCTTAGCAAGCGAGCAGCCATTTTTACGCGTCGATTTTTATGATATTGGCCGTCCTATCTTTGGTGAGCTAACCCTTAATCCTCATGCTGGTATGGTAAAATTTAATCCTCCTGAATATGACTACAAGCTTGGGCAATTGATGCTATAATGGTCAAAACAGCAGTGTGAAGGATTAACAACTGGGTGTGGTCAAAAGTCGTTGGTTGAGTGCGATCGCTTGTTCCTGTAGTAAAAAAGCTAATTTTATACTCTTCTAAGAAAATGATTAAACCCTTGATAGTTAGTACCTATGACCCAATGGGAGGCGCTGGTGCTTCGCGTTCAGCCTATAGACTTCATCGGGGTCTTCTGAAGCTAGGAATTGACTCTAAAATGCTTGTTCAAGATAAGCGGATGGATGACCCTACTATAGTTAGTGCCCCTAATAAATTAGCTCAAAAAATGTGGAAAGCTCGTCGGGTATTGGATGCTTTACCGTTAAAACTTTACTCTAATCGACAAGACAGTAGTGTAATTTTTCCTCTCCAATGGCTTCCCGATATAATTAATTCACAAGTTGTTAAGCTTGAGCCAGATATTATTAACTTACGATGGGTTTGTGATGGATTTGTGCCGATAGAAGCACTATCAAAGATTCAGAAGCCTATTGTTTGGACGTTCAGCGATATGTGGGCATTTACAGGTGGATGTTGCTATTCTCAAGGGTGCGATCGCTATACCCAATCCTGTGGTAATTGTCCCCTACTCGGTAGTAAGCTGAGACGCAGCTAGATTGTATAATATAAAAAAATAAGCAATCATTAGTTATAGTGTATGCCAGCCAAAAAT
>NZ_JAUBTB010000164.1:0-8842 GCF_036704965.1 Microcoleus sp. F10-B2
TATGCAATCATTTGAGGTTTTGGCAATTCTGAATTTCTTTGAAATGAAATCTGCTTGAATATCTGCGGAATGTGGGTAACATACTCTTTTAGTACCGGATCGAGGGTAAAAAATGTGCGATCGCCCTCCTGGATTTTTTCAACTAATGAACGCCGTCCCAAGGATTGCATCACTTTCAAAAATTGCGATCGAGATAATTGCAGATTCTCTGGCACTTTTGAGATGGAAACTGGGGCGGTTTCACTCGCTAGCCATGACATTACCTGTTTTTCTGACTCAGATAAACGATTAAATGGCTGATGCAGTAAAGATTCTAAATCACCTAAAAATAGTGTATTATCCGACAAAAATTCCGAGAGGCTGCCGTTAAATAAATCTTGAATCATTGTAGCAACTATTTTTAACCACAAGGGATTGCCTCTGTATTGTTCAATTAGTTCTGACCATTTTTCATGTTCAGCTAAACCTTTTTCTCTAAGGATTTCCCCCGCGCCCGCACCTAAACCATTGAGTTGTAATGAGCGAACTGGCTGATTTTTGCCTTCTAATGCGGCGATTTCTCTGGGTTTTTCGGAACTGAGCAACACTAAACAACTGTTGTGAGATAATTCTGCTACTTGTCTGAATAGTGTGCCGTAATCTTCATATCCAGGTTGGTAATTGCCAGCGAGTTGTCCGCTGCTATTTACCATTTGTACGTCATCGAGTATCAGCAGACAGCGGTATTTTTGCAAGTAGTTCAGTAGGGGCAATCCCCCTGTGGTTGCCCCATTCTCTGGGACAACCACGCCGTCGGCATTTGGGGCGGGCACGGGGGCACCGCCCCTACAGAAGAATTGAATTATATTTGTTTGAAGTATTGACAGGGGTGGAGATGTGGCCAGACTTCGCCAGATGACGAAATCAAATTCATCTTTGATTTGTTGGACAAGTTGCGCGGCGAGTGCGGTTTTACCAATGCCGACTATGCCGTGTATAGCGAGTAGGCGGGTGTTTTCGTGGAGAATCCACTGTTTGAGGGTGGTGAGAGAGGTGGTGCGATCGTAGAAAATGCCAGACTTAGGCATTTCAGCTAAGAATTGACGCAATTTTGGTTCAGTGTTGCCTTTGTTTAGAGGTTCTTCATCAATTGGTGAATTGGGAACTTTTGGGGAGTGTGAATTATTTTCACAGAAATTGACGTTACCAATGTGTACAAAATCTTTATTGAAGTTCCAGAGATTTGATAATTTTACTTGTTCCAATCTGACTCTAAAATTTGCTTTATTGACTTCTTCGCCTAATATTTTGGAAAATAGCTGCCATAATTCCGATGCCACATCCTTGACGTGACCTTCAGTACAGTGAAATTCATCTGCTATTTTTGAGTATTTCTGACCTTGCCAAGCACTACGAAGTATAGAGTGTTGTAGAGGTTCTAAGTGTTTTCCCGTATTGGCGAAAACTAAGTCATCGGCAAAATTTAAGATTTCCTGAGCGTCCATAGGTAGGCTAGGTGTCGGATTTGTACTGATTTTATCCTACTTTTTAGGATTTTATCCTACTTTGGTAGGTTGTTTAATTTCCGACTTGACTAATTTGAAATTATATTCTAGAAATAAGGTAATTATAACTGACAGTGACATATAAACTTTGTAGGCAAGCGAAGTGAAATATTTAAACACAGTACGAAGATTCGCAAAAATCTCGACTCTATTTTTCCTGACTGTATTCTTGACATATAGCTGTTCAATGACGGAAACTTTGTTTGAAAAAAAACTGGAGTTTCCCACCGCCAGATTAGAAATTAAAGTTACTAGCACACCATCTGGACAAGCTGATTTAGGCGCGGGTCAGGTTATGACCTTTGCTGAAGCCAAATCCCTTAAATCTAATGGCACAAAGATCAGAATACCGAAGCCATCAGGTCAGTCTAGTTCTGTTGTCGCAGCTAAATTTGGTAATGAAATCAGGCTGCTGGATTTTGTGATTCCAGGCGAACGCGAGCAGCCTGAATTGAGCTTTGAGTCAACGGCTAGAAGTTTGGTGTTTATGAACCCTATATTTTCTAGCTTGTCTTTCGAGCAGCGTGTTTCTGTGTTTAAAGCTGTTAGTAAAAATTCTAAATTTCAAGAGCTAGTGAAGGTGGTATCTGAGTCTCAGTCAATTTTAGACGAAAAAGCGATCGATCTATCCTCTGACATTGCTCTGTCAGTAGCAAAATCTCTGTTTGCAAAATCTCCCAGCGCTACTACCCCTTCAAAGCCCAGTCCTGTAGTAACACCAGTAAAACCAAATAATTCTGCCAACCCTTTTGATCAAGTACAATTTCCAAAACCTGTGTGCGGTGACTCATTACCCGCAGACCCCAAAGCCTATCCTGTCAAACTGTATCCTGTTTTTGTTGATTACAACGAGAGTAACCTACAAAAAATAAAATCTAAATTTTGTCAAGATGCGTTCCCAATAACAAGAGAGAAAACAGGTAAGCAGGCAATACAAGTAGGATCTTTTTTAACTGTTGACCGTGCTAATGCTTTTAAAGATTTAATGCTCACAAACATTGGAAGTGGTGAAGTTAGCGACGAACCTACTGTCATAGAATCTCAACCCACATCAAAACTTAATAGCGATTTTAAAAATTGGGTTGCTGCTAATAGTATTAATTCCAAATTGGGGTTGTTTGACTGGTTAATGCCACCAGCAAATGCTCAATCAGGAAGCAACAAAATTAAATATGAGATTGCCAAGCAATTAGATAAAAATTCGGTGCTCCTTGGCCAGGATACGCCTTTAGCTTTACACGGGCTAGAATTGGAATCAACCTCAGATGGAATCAAGATTTCTGGGACTACTCCAGTCGCCCAACAGGTATTAGTTCTTCCTGCTGGGAAATTTCCCCCTTTTCAAAATGTCACTTCAGAAGATTACAAAAATGGTGGCATCCGTGAATCAGATATTGTTGCTGAAGAAATATTTTTATCAACTGACATAACCTTACCGTTCATAGACAACCAATTACCGAGTGAACCATTTAGTGAGCTTCTCAAGCCGAAAACAGGGAGTTGGAAACCTGGTACTTACGATGTAATTATGTCGCCCGGTATTAAGTATAACAGAAACGGCAAGTATGAATTTGGAGCTTATGGTTGGAATAGTGGGGTAGCAGTGATAAATGCTTTTGCGGCATTTGATACCTGGCTCGATCTTAATCAATTAAAAGCCGGGGGAAATAAAATAGGGGGAAATGCAACTGAAACGCCTAAAGAAAAAATGATTAGAATAGCTACTAAATTAAATAAAGCAAATTTACTTAGAGATGATTGTGACAGAGATTTAATTAAGCAGAAAGAAGGTGATAACTCCTTTATTACTTTAATGAATTGTTTCGGAAAGCGAGCAAATTTAATGCAAATTGCATCGATTGTATATGATGTTGACGGCGATAAAATTGTGAGTGAATTATTCGGCAAATTATTTGACTTGCAGGGTAAACAGCATGAAAGCCTTAAGAACAAAGTAGGTAAGGGAGGTAATTTATTACTTACCTTGGGTGATGCAGGCAAAAATACTTACACCAGCTTTATGATTGGTGAAAGTATGACTCGCGATATAATCAAAGGGCCTTACATTGGTCAATTCACTGTGACAGAGATTCCACCCGATCCAGCACTTGTGGCATTATCTAGCTCGACAAATATAAGAGAGTTTCAAGAAGTAAAAGTTAACTGCGATGCCAACCCTGGGGCTAAGTTCATAGATTTAGTTATTGAATGCGCCGTAAATGGATTATTATCAGTTAAAAATTATAGTAGTAGTTGGTATGAGATAGTTGAATCTGAAGGAGTATTAAGTCTGACACCTCCCGGTCAAGAAACTCTGCTAGGTTCTTTTACTGGGACTCCTGGTAAAATAAATGATTACAATTTGAGAAAGCCTTTCTTCAAAGCTAAACCTGGTGGGTACTTTACTGGATATAGCGCAACTGTTCAAGCTATAAAATATGCAGGCATACCTACAAGGAAGCTGGTGATTAACTGTGATAGTAATCCTATTGGAGTTTGGGGGACGGGCTTATTTCCTAGATGCACTTCCGAAGGAACATATGTTGAGGTAAGGTTTCAAGGAGAACATGGAGTACAAATCACTCTAGACAACGGGAAAATACTCGAATACGAAGCTGGTTTTTTGGGAATGCCCTCATCAGGCTGGATTACTTCGGGTCGTCGCTCAGTTGAGTTTACTATTGCACCTAAGTAGTGAGTAATGCGATCGCCCGCAAATTTGTACGATCGCGATCGCACTTTACCTTGAGCGGACAGAAGATCATTACAACTGATGAATGCAGTAACTGTGACAAATCACCAAATTTGGGATGAACTTGCTCAACTATTAGCACCGATCGCCCTGAATCACCTGATCGAGAAACATCTAGAATCCTGTAATTACAAAATACGCGGTTATTGGGATAGCAATAAGTTTTATGAAGAGATAGCTTTTATTCATCCAATTTATGCTTAGTTAATTAGCCGATCGCTCGGCACGAATATCATCAACAACCATTCCACTTCTCACTGGATTAAACTTAAATTTTTACTCAAAGCCGATTTATCTGCGGGCGAAAACAATCTGGTTAGCGATGATGGCGATGATGAAATTGGCGAACTGACTCTCATTTTAGATGCCAATCTCAAAGTTATTGATGAAAATTGGTCGATCGATATCGAATCTCCTTTTGTTGTTGCTAAAATTCAGCCATATTTACAACATTCTGATTGAAGTACGATCGACCTTCTCTTTATAAGGCAAGCTGTATTGCCAATATGTCTGATTTGACATACGATCTAAAAAAACCCAAAATATAGATGGTAGATTCGGAAAGCAAACCCCTTGTCTGGCTTAGTGGGGAAGTAAAAACACCGCCATTTTCTACTGATGCGCGTATTCAAGCCGGATTTCTGCTGCGAAAGCTACAGGATGGCGAAAGCCTATCCATGCCATTCTCTCGCCCTATGCCAAGCATCGGAGCTCATTGTCACGAAATCCGTCTAGCCGATTCACAGGCAAGCAAGGATTGGCGCATCATTTATCGAATTGATGTAGATGCTATTATTATAGTGGATGTATTTAACAAAACCACGAACAAAACACCGGATTCTATAATTGAAAAATGTAAAAAGCGCTTGAAGCAATACGACGAAATTTAAAGTTAAATCTAGAAGGTATTTTATGGACATAGCTAAACGCCAACGCTTAGAAGCAGCAGGATGGACTGTCGGGACAGTAGAGGAATTTCTCGGACTTTCATCAGAAGAAATTGCTTTCATAGAAATGAAACTTGCACTGAGTAAAGCCATCAAACAAAACCGGATTAGCCAACAGATGACTCAGCACGAGCTTGCCCAGAAAATTAAGTCTAGCCAGTCAAGAGTTGCTAAAATGGAAGCTGGCGATCCTTCCGCTTCCCTGGATCTCCTGATTCGCACCTTGCTTATCTTCGGTGCTACACGCCAAGACATTGCTGAGGTAATTCTTAACAGTGGTTCCTGACAAATATCTCATCTTAAGTGAATTAATCAAAGTCCGATCGCCCTCCACTCATTTACAACAAAAAATATGAGCATTAACGATAAACTTAAGAACATACTGATGCAACTGCGATCGCACTTCGAGCAACTCTACGGCGATCGCCTCACCCAAATGGTACTCTACGGTTCCCAAGCGCGAGGCGATGCACATCCCGACTCAGATATAGATGTTTTAGTAGTTCTGAAAGCGCCAGTTCAAGCGGGCGAAGAAATTGATAGAACTCTTCAGATTGTAGCAGATTTGTCGCTCCAAAATGATGAAGTGATTAGCTGCCAGTTTATGAATGAAGAAAAATTCACTAATTATCAAGGCCCTTTGCTCAGAAATATCCGTAAAGAGGGAATTTTAATATGACATCTGCTCAATTAAACTTACTTGCAAAAGCTCGTCAAAGCCTTTCAGCGGCCAAGTTAATGTTAGATGGCGAATACCCAGATTATGCAGCCTCTCGCGCCTACTACACTATGTTTTATATTGCCGAAGCATTTTTAGAAGGGGAAGGGTTATCTTTTTCTAAACATTCCGCAGTCATTAGCGCCTTTGGCCGAGAATTTGCTCGTACAGGAAGAGTTCCTGTTAAGTTTCACCAATACCTCATCAGAGCTCAAGAGTTGCGAAATGCTGGAGACTACGGCGAACTTGATGCCGTTACGATCGAGCAAGCCACAGAATCGATCGCCCAAGCTGAAGAATTTATCGAATTAGCCCAAAATGCGATCGGCACTCTACCACCGCCCTAAAACAGTATACCGAAATCCCCGACTTATTGAAGAAGTCGGGGATATAAAACAAGAAAACAGCCCCTACAAATTAATGACCGGCCGCCGCTCCAGCCGCCCGTTTAAACGCCTCATCCAACACTTCCGAAAGCGTTGGGTGAGTGTGCACTCGGAATGCTAATGTGTTGACAGAATCACGCTGGGCGATCGCATTTGCCGCTTCCTGAATCAAATCCGAAGCGTGCAAACCGAAAATGTGAACTCCCAACAACTCTCCCGTATCTTTCCGGAAAATCACCTTAGCCGTACCGTCGGTTTCCCCTTCAGCAATAGCCTTAGAATTTCCCTTAAAATAAGTCTTGACAGAAGCTACCTCAAACCCTTCAGCTTTTCCTAACTCCTTCGCCGCAGGTTCCGTCATCCCCACATAGCTAATTTCCGGGTGAGTAAAAGCCGCCGCCGGGATACTCAAATAGTCAACTTCGCGCGCACGACCGCAAATATTTTCCACCGCAGCAATTCCCTGAGCAGATGCAGAATGCGCTAACATCATCTTGCCATTAACATCGCCGATCGCCCACAAATTTTGCACCGGTTCTCCCGCCACCAAAACCTGCATCTTATCGTTAACTGGGATATAACCGCGCATCGTTTCCACGCCAACAGTTTCTAACCCCAAATTCTTACTGACAGGAACTCGCCCAGTTGCTACCAAACAAGCATCAACTTCCAAAACTTCCACAACTTCTTTAGTTTTGAAATCAGCTAATTCAATAATCACCGGCGAACCAGGAGTAATCTTCTTAGCCAAAACACCTACTTTTGTTTCAATATCGCGGGGTGCAATTAACACTCGTTCTGCCAACTTAGCAATATCCGGGTCAAAAGTCGGCATCAATTGATCTAGAGCTTCAATCATCGTAATTTCGCAGCCTAGGGCCGTGTAAATATCCGAAAACTCCAAACCGATATAACCGCTGCCAATAATTGCGATCCACTTCGGCAGCGATTCCAACCTAACAGCATCGTCGCTGGTAAATACAGTTTTGCCGTCAATTTCTATCCCAGGGGGGACGAAGGGAACCGAACCGGGAGCGAGAATAATATCCTTGGCAGTAATAGTTTTCTCGCCTTTATCCGTTTCGACGGTAATTTTTTGAGAATCGGCGATTTTGCCCCAACCTTGGATGACATCTACGTTCAAACGTTTGAGGCTGTTGGTCAAGTCGCCGCGAAGTTTGCTAACAATAGTATTAGCGTGATTGGCGATCGCCCCGCGATCGAAATCCACACTGCCCAATTGAATTCCCAAAGTCTTCAGGTGGTGGGCATTCCGCAAATCTCGCACTCGCCCGGAAGCCGCCAACAGCGCCTTAGAGGGAATGCAGCCGCGGTTGACGCAAGTCCCGCCCATGTCGCCCGCTTCGATAATTGCCACTTTCAGCCCGCAGCTAACCGCGTGTATGGCCGCGCCGTGTCCGCCCACGCCAGCGCCGATAATTGCTAAATCGTAATCAAATCCCTGAGTCACCTTAAAATCTCCTAATGGCTGTGAAATCTTAGGACTCAAGCAAAAAACACCGTCTCTCCGTCCTTTCGAGGTGGCGCGTTGCCATCGCAACCCTTGAACAGCGGTAATAGTTGCATAAGTCCTGTCTCCTTATTCTCGACTAGACTAGAGTTAATTAGACAACGAAAGAGCCGTAACTGAGATTTTTTCAGGGTCGATGATTTTGAGCTGAGTCTGCACAAGTCTCAAATCACTCAGTAGGCGGGTGTAGAGTTAAATATAGTTTGAAGGCTGACAATGCCCGCTGCAGGTTTTAGATGGGGCAGCAAGTTCAGCCACAGGCATTCCCATCGCCCGGTTAAATTCTGTCCTCCTGCTTGTTTTAGTCGGTTTTTATATCTAATATCTGCACGCGCCGGGGCGGACAGACTTTGTTGGCAAATTTTAGACCCTATGGAGTGGCTTATGACGGATGACGACGACCAGAAAGATTTACGCCGGGCCTCGGCTCAATCGTTTTTTGAGTCCCTGGATGAATTGTTCGATTCTATAGAATCGAACAGCACTCAAGCGGCCGGGCCTCAGTCTCCACCGCCTCAGCCTAAGTCTGCGAGTCAGTCTTCGAGTCCGCCGAAGAAGACTAGCCCTGCGAAAATTAATTTGTCGGATTTTGAAGATGCGATCGCCGATTTGGAACAGTTTATCCAGAGCAAACACCAGAAACGCCCGGAATCCAATCAATAGTCCGATGACACATTTTCAAGTAATGACTGTTGACTGTTAACTGTTGACTGTTGACTGTTGACAAGCGAAAAATTTTACACCTAATTTCCAGATCCCAGATTCATCTGTGGAGTCAATTCTAAAGGGAGCATCTCAATGAAAGCAGCCAAGCTAGAAATTGGAGTTTTGAGACTCTCTTGCTGCGAGGCCCGAGGAAGAAGGAAGGAGCCAGAAGAAGTGTTTTTACCCCACATTCCGCAGATGTGGGTCGGATTTCTTTATCAGTTGTGAAAACTTGGAAGCCAAACACTTTTAGGCTGAA
>NZ_JAUBTB010000165.1:0-8539 GCF_036704965.1 Microcoleus sp. F10-B2
TGGTTATTAAATGGGAGCGAAAAATCAAAAATAAAGGCAATGCTATTTTATCCGGTTTAGCTGCGTAGCAGCTTATTGCCGCTGAGTCTCCCCAAACTGCGGACTTTGAGTTTAGCTAGGCGAGGGCTGGCTGAGGGCGTCACGGGCGAGGTTTGAGGGAAAATTGTCGTGGCGTTGCCGCCGTTGACAACTACTTCTGAGTCGCCGCTGCTGGATACTGCGACTGCACCTTCAATAGTTTCGACTGCGGTTTTGCCTTCGCCGACGCTGATTCCAAAGGATGTGCCGCGAACTCCGGCCACGCCTTCTGGGGTTTCAACCCTGACTGGGGCGGTTTTGGCCGAACTTTTTGTTCGGGCAATTTGACTGGATTTGCCGAGTCCGCTGAAGCTATTGAGGGCGACTATTTGGTTCGGCGGGATAATTATTGAGGTGTTGGCTGCGGGAGTTGTCGCAGCAGTTTTGCCGATCGACAACCTGACTCGCCCCCTGCTGACAAAAATCGCTGTGTCTTTTTGGCCGCCTGCACTGCTTGACAAATTGGATATTCTGACTGCGGTTTTTTCGGCAACTTCCACGATGCCGCCGTCGTTGTCGATCGCTAAACGGGCTGTGGAATCCGGGCCGGTGATGATTTCGTCTCCGGGGGCAAGCAGCCGATCGCCCACAACCGCCGGCCGCCCTTTAAAGCTCACTGTACCGCGAATTTCTTCTATTTCGAGCGATCGTCCGGTCGCTGTTCCCTGGGCGTTTATTGTCTCTGCTGGGGATGGATTCGCCGCCGCTGTTGCCGGATTTTTTGGAGATTTTGAGCCTGTTAGCAGTCCTGGCGGTCGATCGACTGAGACAATTTTAGTAGCGTTTGACTGCTGTTTGGGGGATGGAGAGAGCGGACTGGCGATCGTCCCGCTACCGAGCGGCAGACAGGCGAACACAGCTAAGGACAAACTTAGGAGCGGAATTTTGCTCGATCGCCCGCAGGTAAAAACTTTATTCATAATTTCAATTTTGTCATATTGAAGTTTCTAGACTTCCTTTCCTTTATTAGACACCCTAAATCCGGCAATCGTTCCATTTTTTATGCCGTAACACAGCAGCACAAATAAACTTTTTCAGCCTGAAATCTTAGCATTAAATCTTCTTTTTATTGTCAGATTGTAGTAAACTGTTACAACATGGCACTTTACTACAATCTGACCTTCGGAAAATTTTGCAAGCCAGACTCCAAGTGCTTTGCAGCATTAATGTTAGCCAATGTCAACGTTAGAAATGGAAGATTTATATACAGCAAACATAAAATTAATTACTGCTTCTGAATGTCTTTTGGCTTCTTCCGGAAGGATGACTAATTAGAAATAAATCCTGTAGTTGTGACAATTAATAAAAAGATTGTTTTTGCGAAGGGATAAAAAATTATCTTCGCGGTGCGCGAGACTCTGCGAGTTGAGCCTGCCGCTGTGGAATATTATGAAGCAAACCCAAGCGCATCAGGGCAGACGATCGACCAACTCCGACTAGAATACCGTCTTTTACCGAAAGTTGGTCGAAATTTCGATGGAAAATCATCGCGGGCGATCGACGGATGGTGTTGCTGTTCCGAAGTAGACGCCAAACTGTAAAATGGACGGTTGTATATAGGTTATATAGAGCAGGAGAACAATTTCAGTGGCAATAGAAGTAGGTCAGAGAGTTAAGGTGCGCCGTCTCAGAGATCGGATACCTGCAAATATGGTGGGCAAGATAAAGGAGAATCCAGTAGGCACTGTTGACGGATTCAAAATGGTTGACGGTAGCGGAGTAGGCGTGGTTGTAAAGTTTGACGGTTTTGCGACTTGGTTCTTTGAAGATGAGCTAGAACCCGTTTAACAGATGTAGAAGGAAGAGGGGCACGACACGGATTCGGACACGGATACACGGATTGAATTTAACTGTGTTTCCTTTCGTCTCCTACTCTCCCCCTCTCCCCCTCTCCCCCTCTCCCACTCTCCCACTCACCGACTCTCCTCTTCCTCCACTCTCCACCCTCGCCCACGCTGGCTGAAGGTTGCGCTTAAATGTTAAAGAGTAAGCTTTGGCAGTGAGAACAGAAAATGGCTTTGATTTTGACATTTTTGGGCAAAGGCGGCACTGGCCGCAGTACGATCGCGATCGCAACAGCTAAAAAATACGCGGCTCAAGGCAAGCGAGTTCTGCTGCTGGGCCAAGATCCGGGCCCTGCATTGGGTATTCTGCTGGCAACTCCCCTGACTTCCACTCCCCAAGAAATAGCCCCGAATTTGAAAGCAGTTCAGGTGCAAAGTGCGCCGCTGCTAGAACGCAGGTGGGACGAAGTTAAACAACTAGAAGCTCAATATGTCCGCACTCCGTTTTTCAAGCAGATTTACGGTCAAGAATTAGGGGTGTTACCGGGAATGGACAGCGCGCTGGCGTTGAACGAACTTCGGGAATACGAGGACAGCAAACAATACGATGTAATTGTTTATGACGGCACCGGCGGCATGGATACGCTGCGGATGCTGGGAATGCCGGAAATTTTGAGTTGGTATATCCGTCGCTTCCGTCAAGCTTTGGTAGATTCGGATTTGGGTAAAGCTTTGTCGCCTTTTATTCAGCCGGTTTTCAGTACCGTGTTGACTGTGGATTTATCTGGGGATAATCCTTTTCAATCTACTAAGCAAGTCGATAATCTTTTGGATAAGGGTAAGGAAGCGCTGGCAGATCCGAACCGCACGGCGGCTTTTTTGGTGACAACTGGGGATGCAAGCGCGATCGCAACTGCCCGCTATCTTTGGGGAAGTTCTCAACAAATTGGCTTGACTGTGGGCGGTGTCATTGTCAATCAAGCACCGATTACAGAAGCTATTACTGGCGATTTTGATCCTTTGACGGCTGTTTCGGTTCCGGCGCACAGTGACAATAATTGGCAGCCGCTAATTGATGCTTTGCCCGATTTTTCTGAGGCCGCAAAAGCTCCTAAACCGATTAACATAAACATTGCACAGCGTCAAGTTAGTTTGTTTTTGCCTGGGTTTGACAAGAAAGAAATTAAATTGATTCAATCGGGACCGGAAGTGACGATCGAAGCGGGCGATCAGCGGCGCAATATTTTGCTGCCTCCAGCGCTAACTGGGAAATCTGTTACTGGTGCTAAGTTCCAAAACGGTTACTTGATTATTTCTTTTTAGGGTTAGGAAGAAAGCGCTCTCAGAGATTTTGACACGGATACACTGAAGAATTATCGAGTTCTCTAATATCATGTCTCGTTGATTCGCGATCGTCTAATTTGTGCGATCGTAGGGGCAGGTTTCACAAAGCCGAATCGCCGAAAAAAAACAATCTCGAAAACCCGCCCCCACCCAACGAACAATCGAAATGTACATTCAGATTCGCCGTCGGGCGGGGGCGGGTTTATTTATCCTTTGAATGATTGCAAATATTTCAGGTGGAACCCACCCCTTGTATCTTAAAAGAGTGATGACGGTCGATCGCTACCTCAGGCGATCGATCTGTCATATCAATTCCGCTCTTCATCGGAATGATCTAAACGGAGGACACGGCACTGCCGTGTCCCTACGCTAACAGTTTCTTTAATTCTTATTCCCACTTTTTTGTTAACTTATTTTACCAATTCCATTTCATCTATTATCCCTGCTACTATTCCGGGGTCTAAATTTACGATATTTATCGCTTCGGAGGACTTTTTCATGGTTTTTAGAGCTGGTCTACTGGCAGAAATTCTTCTACCTTAAAAAAGCATCAAATGATTACTATGCAATCATTTGATGCTTTAGCAATTCCGAACCCATCTGAAATTAAATCTGCTTAAATATCTGCGGAATGTGGGTATAATTCCGCTTTTTCAACCAATCACTTAGTCCTAAAGTCTCTGAAGCCACGTTATGACTGTTCTAAAATAAGAATTGAAACTCTTCTTTTAACGAGTGCATAAGTTCTACTAATGGTGACGCTTATTTAACTTGCTTTAATTTTTGTTTTTGCTGAGCAGATAACGGGTTTTCTGCTTTCAATAATGTATATTTACTGCCTTTTAAACCATCAAATAATTTATCTCTAATTTAGAATGTCACAGCTACCCTTTCACTTCCTCATTAGCTTTCAAAGAACGCCGCGCCAATTTGACATAGGTTTTGACAGTTTCGTAGGGCATTTCTAAGTCGAGGGCGATCGCGCTTAGTGACTCTCCGATTTCCCGTCTTGCGAGAATTGTAGCCCAAGTTTCCGCAATCTCTTGGGCGCGAGTTCCACCTGTGCGCCGTCGCTTTGCCATGAATGCCTCGGTCAATTCTGCAATTCGAGATGCTAATAAATTTTGCCTTGGGGAAACTGGCAAAATGTCACTCAGGAGCCAACCTATTCTAGTTTGCCCTAAGCCAAAGGTGGTTTTGTGACCAGTTCCGCAGTAAGGGGCTAGTTGTGCTAAAGCATAGAAATATTGCCCGAAATCAGAATTTTCATTTACTTTTTTGGATAATCCTAATTCTATGGCTCCTGTAAATCCTGTAACAGAGCCTTTTTTGCCGGCGATGACTTTGGCGGACTCTAATTTGTGGCGGTGAATAATCACTGTTTCTTCAATCCAATTTAAAAATTTATCTTGAGGAATTTTGATGTCTGAAAAATCGTTCCACCGACGCAGGTAGCTATGAAAAAGATTTTTGGGAACGGGTAAGGGAAAGTGATGCTGTTTGCTGCGAAAACTGGTTGGGGTGAGAAAGGTTAATTGAATTGAGGTGCGAGAGAGTGAGGTAGTTAGCAATTGTTTGTAGGTAGTAGGAGGTAAAGCTACCTGACAAGAAATGATGCGTAAGGGAGCATTTCGCAGGTCTACAACGGCGGGCAAGTTTTGCAACCATTTACTCGCCCATTGAGCAACTGGTTGGGAAAGGATATTAATATACCAGCGATAGGTTTTGTTAGCTTGCAGTTGTAGGTCTTTTCCAGCAGCCAGCAATTCTCCTTCTAATCCTGAAATGGTAAAGGCTTTTTCTGATTGCTCGTCGTGGAGAGAGCGGGATAATTCTGGGTTAGTTTGTTGAACTTGAGCGAGAAACCAGGCGTGCAAGCCAATGGTGTACTCAGCGTAAAGGTAGTCATTGCTGTAGGGGGCTAGTTCAATGACTAGCCCGACTAATTCTGTCTCCGCAGGCCAAGTGAGAGCAGCGGAAGGAGGGTTTTGAGATGGTTGGCGCTTTTTTTGGGTGGGTAGTCTTGTCATAGAGCAATTTTACAGCATACCTACGGTGCTCAGGGCTAGGAGCTAGGGAAAAAGGGAATAGTATCAATGGTTTCAGTAATTCAGATCGTAGGTCTTGACAAAGGCTTTTTCCTTTCTGTATGCTAAGGCCTACAGTCTAAAAAATTAACGGTTTCACTTCGGAACCTTGAAAATTACATAATTTTGGTCGATCGTTTGAGGTTTATTTCCTGACCTCAAGGCAATCGCTGAAAGCCTCATTCTTGCGTTGAAAAAGCAGAATCGACGCACTTCCCGCGATCGCTAAAAGCCTCATTTTTTGGTGGAGGTGCGTCGATTGCTCTCCCAGTAAGAGTTTTAGGTTTTTCCCAGGTAAGCTTATTGAAGATGACCCTCCTTTATTGACAGGTAAATTTTACTGCGTCGATTGGGCGGCTGAAACGCTTTCTGGATAAGGTGTTGTAGCAGAACTCTTTGGTTAATCACTTCCCCGCAAGGGGACGGAAACCCGGTGGCACATGTGACCACGGTTCCATTAACCAAAATTCTTTGGTTAATCACTTCCCCGCAAGGGGACGGAAACGATAAATTGGCACACAAACCCTTGTTCGCGTAGAGCATTCTTTGGTTAATCACTTCCCCGCAAGGGGACGGAAACTTCAGATGTAAACACTACACTCAACCAAGAAATAATAAACTTTGGTTAATCACTTCCCCGCAAGGGGACGGAAACCTTATCATAAGCTATATCAAAACGAATGTCGGGACAACTTTGGTTAATCACTTCCCCGCAAGGGGACGGAAACGTGTAATCAACTGTTTTTCTAGATCGCATGGTAGACTTTGGTTAATCACTTCCCCGCAAGGGGACGGAAACCTCCCATCCAGTCAATCACGGGATTGCAGATACTTTACTTTGGTTAATCACTTCCCCGCGAGGGGACGGAAACCTCATACAAACTGCTTGAAAAATCATTTTTTTCCCCTGGTTACTTTGGTTAATCACTTCCCCGCAAGGGGACGGAAACTTGTTTGTGCAGTGCTTCCCCAAAGATTCTTCCACAAACTTTGGTTAATCACTTCCCCGCAAGGGGACGGAAACAAAAGTACCTGTACTGTTCTGCGTGTACAAGGACCTTTGGTTAATCACTTCCCCGCAAGGGGACGGAAACTTTAATTAGCTAGCTTCACCTCCAGTTACTGCTTTGGTTAATCACTTCCCCGCAAGGGGACGGAAACGTGTATCCGGTGCGATCTAGGGATTCACTGATAAGTCCTACTTTGGTTAATCACTTCCCCGCAAGGGGACGGAAACATTATTTTGAAATGACTCGTACGGGAGTATCTCCAAAATACTTTGGTTAATCACTTCCCCGCAAGGGGACGGAAACAATCACAGAGTCGAATAGAAATCTTTTGCTTTTCGCTGCTTTGGTTAATCACTTCCCCGCAAGGGGACGGAAACTTTACCTCCTTTACGTTGAGGGTGAGATGGTTTTCTTTACTTTGGTTAATCACTTCCCCGCAAGGGGACGGAAACTTGTCGACAACCCAACGATCCAATAGTGTTTCTGGACTTTGGTTAATCACTTCCCCGCAAGGGGACGGAAACTTCCCGGGATTCCCTGTTTCCAGGAGAAAAGTTGCAACTTTGGTTAATCACTTCCCCGCAAGGGGACGGAAACGATAAATTTAATCTTTCAGCTTTTTCGATTCAATTTCTTTGGTTAATCACTTCCCCGCAAGGGGACGGAAACGCACATCTGCCACAGTACGTTCCACCAGTCTGGGAATCTCTTTGGTTAATCACTTCCCCGCAAGGGGACGGAAACTTCTTCGGAAAAGAAGACTTGAATAAATTCTTCTACCAACTTTGGTTAATCACTTCCCCGCAAGGGGACGGAAACTTAAAACACCTGTGGACAAGTTTGCAGCAGTATTCTTTGGTTAATCACTTCCCCGCAAGGGGACGGAAACTAAAAGTGAGGGCTTGCTCAGGACTGACCCACTGTGACACTTTGGTTAATCACTTCCCCGCAAGGGGACGGAAACTTTTCGTAGTTACGGATAAAAGCAGTATACAACACCACTTGACTTTGGTTAATCACTTCCCCGCAAGGGGACGGAAACTTGTTACGCCGCCGCCGAAACTAATTCTGAATTACAGGCTTTGGTTAATCACTTCCCCGCAAGGGGACGGAAACAAATTTCGATAGCCATGGTGTTTTCCTTTTGCCTGCTTTGGTTAATCACTTCCCCGCAAGGGGACGGAAACATTCAGTTCACAATTGCCTGATCGGGAATACTTATCCGACTTTGGTTAATCACTTCCCCGCAAGGGGACGGAAACTTATCGGTGACATCTGTAATGGGAATAACCTCATCGACTTTGGTTAATCACTTCCCCGCAAGGGGACGGAAACTTTTGGGGTATCTACCTCCTTGAATACAATTTTCTTTGGTTAATCACTTCCCCGCAAGGGGACGGAAACATTCTTTTTTGCTGGAGCTTGTCTTGACTTTTTTTACTTTGGTTAATCACTTCCCCGCAAGGGGACGGAAACCATATATTGAAAAATGGTGAGTCAATGTAAAATTTTTCTTCTTTGGTTAATCACTTCCCCGCAAGGGGACGGAAACGTGCTGCGCCGCCGAACAAAGGAGCTGGGTAAACCTTTGGTTAATCACTTCCCCGCAAGGGGACGGAAACATTCCTTAGACGTAGCTTCAGCGACTGAGCGTGCGTTGCTTTGGTTAATCACTTCCCCGCAAGGGGACGGAAACTACAAACAACAAAGGAGATGGAGGTCAATAAAAAAACTTTGGTTAATCACTTCCCCGCAAGGGGACGGAAACAAACTTACTACCACGGCCATCCAGGCCAAAAACACCTTTGGTTAATCACTTCCCCGCAAGGGGACGGAAACTTCCGGGTATTGGAGCAATTTGCGCTCCGTCTCCCAGTCTTTGGTTAATCACTTCCCCGCAAGGGGACGGAAACTTACACTTATTTTTTCTCTTAATAAATTTGGTCGTCTTTGGTTAATCACTTCCCCGCAAGGGGACGGAAACCTTAAGCTGATCGTTCCATCACCCATGATTTGTCTCCTTTGGTTAATCACTTCCCCGCAAGGGGACGGAAACACGAAGATTTTGTACCAGATGACTTCAATCCTACTTTGGTTAATCACTTCCCCGCAAGGGGACGGAAACAGGAGCCCCCGGTTCGACGAGCCGACGAGCTTAGCCCTCTTTTGTCACTCTCGCTATAGTATAATCTACAGCAAACCCCAGAACTTAAGTCTGTATTATGGTAGAGCCTCG
>NZ_JAUBTB010000166.1:0-8521 GCF_036704965.1 Microcoleus sp. F10-B2
TCAGCCTAAAAGTGTTTGGCTTCCAAGTTTTCACAACTGATAAAGAAATCCGACCCACATCTGCGGAATGTGGGTTTCAATATTTTCTCTGTTACCTCAATCAGTTCGCACACAGAATTTTGCGTAAGTTGTGTAGTCTTAAACCCATGAGCAATAGCGTTCCGCAAAGAAAGCGCATTCATTAATAACTGATATTCGGATTTAGAAATCACGCCCTCAACCGTCAGTTGTTTCACTAAATACAGCGGTTCTAATCTTTGCAAACTTAGCTCTTCTTTATGGGCGACAATCCTCAAAGTTGCCTCAACTAAAGACCAAGAATATAGCATTGCTGACTCTAGATGTTGTGTTACAAGTTGCTTGGCGACTTGCAAACCCAACTCTATTTCATGCTCTTGAAAAGAATCCTCAGCTTTGGAAATATCGACTGCATCCTCCGAGTTAGTCATCACTAACTCAAACCTCCAGCCGGGATTTTCTGCTACTGCTTGGGCTAAATTACGTAGATATGTAGTAGAGGGTGACTTGAGTGAAGCGCGTGACTTGACTGCAATAACCACCGATTCTTCGCCCCGGCGCACTATCAGATCCGGGCGATAGCTTTTAAGGAAGTCCGGTAAATCTTCAGAGTTTGGATGAAATGAAATTTCATAACCTTTCTCACGATACTCCTCTGCTAGTTTCAGCAGTTGCTCTCTTTCTATGTTTGCAGTTGGGGTTGCGATCATGTCAGTACCTCTTTGTCAGGAGCATCAATTACGACAATGTGCAAGAATTCATTACCACGGGCAAATCCTTCCGCTAGAATCGAGGTCATATTTTCTACTTTAAAGTTAGTTGATAAATTCCTCTTGCGGACGAGAACATCAGTTACTTGATCGTCATCGACATAGGCTAGCCCGATAATTGCATCTTGAATTGGCTTTACTATGTTGTCTACATCGATTTTAACAGAATCGTAGAAATAAGTTATCTGAAGCATCACTAGGCCAGTAGCTGTTTTCTGCTCCGAAGACCAGTATTTTTCAGCCTCTTGCCTTACTGTCACTTTCCAAGCTTTAAGAAGATCTCGCCTACGAGCTTGTTGTGATACTGGTGGGCCATCTACTATGAACTAAAATCTCGCCAAAGTGTTTCTAAATAGAAGATTGGGGATTATTTTACCTCTTAACTGCCGCCCACTGGGTAATATGTGCCAGGAGTTTACAACCAAAATCGCAAGATAAATCGCCAATCCGAACCGATCTAATTATAAAATCAGGAAAAAGCAAGCAGCAGGGTTGAAACATGAATGAAGCCGATCGCACGCGTGTCGAAACATTCATCACGCGCTGGGCAGGTTCTAGCGGTAACGAACGCGCAAACTACCAGTTGTTTTTTGCCGAAATGTGCGATGCGCTGGGAGTCGAGCGCCCTTTTGATAAAGGCAGAATTCCCAACGATCCCTACTGCTTTGATAAAGATGTCAAAATTTTTCACCCCAGCGGCAAAGTAACTCCGGGGTTTATTGACTTTTACAAAGCTGAGCATTTTTTGATTGAGGCAAAACAGGGCGGAACAACCAGCAAAAAAGGAACGGCGAAGCGGGGGACAAATACCTATTTGCGGGAGATGGAAAAAGCGTTTGTGCAGGCGATCGCCTATACCCGCAGTCTCAGCAGCAAACCGCCCTTTTTGTTAACTTGCGATATTGGCGATCATTTTGAATTGTGGATGGGTTTTAGCGGCGATTACGGAGGCTATGGGGCGCGGCGAGAAATCGGGCTAATCGAGTTGCAGAAAGCCGATGTTTTCGATTTGTTTGTCGATATTTTTAGCAATCCGCAACAGCGCAATCCGGAGAAAATTGCGGCGCGGGTGACGCGGGAAGTGGCGGCGGATTTGGCAGAGTTGGCGAAGCGGATGGAGGCGAATGTCGATCCGCAGCAAGTCGCCCAGTTTTTGATGCGCTGTATTTTCACCATGTTTGCTGAGGATGTGGGGTTACTGAAAGAACATTTGTTTACGCAGGCGCTGGAAACGCGCTGGATTCTCAATCCGAAGACTTTTAAGCCGGAGGTAGAGGCGCTGTGGGAGGCGATGAATGAGGGGACGAGTTTTGGTTTTCATGGCAAACTGTTGCGGTTTAATGGCGGATTGTTTGCGGATTCTGGGGCATTTGCGCTGACAAAGGCGCAGTTGGAGGTATTGTTGCAGGCGGCGAAGCGGGATTGGTGCAATGTGGAACCGGCGATTTTTGGGACGTTGTTGGAAAGGGCGCTGGATTCGAGGGAACGGAGTAAGTTGGGGGCTCATTATACGCCGCGATCGTATGTGGAACGGTTGGTAAAACCCGTGGTGATGGAGCCTTTGGGCGATCGCTGGATTGCGGTACAAGCGGAGGTTAAACAGTTGCTCAACGCGGGAGAATCGGAACCGACTGCAAATCAAAGGAAAAAGGCGAGCTCAGTTTTAGAGGCATTTCTGACGGAGTTACAACAGGTAAAGATTCTCGATCCGGCCTGCGGATCGGGTAATTTCCTGTATGTGACGTTGGATTTGTTGAAAGGGTTGGAATCGGAGGTGTTGCGGCGCTTGGAAGATGTCACCGGATCGGCGCAGTTGCGGTTAGATATTGCTCAAGTTAATCCGAGTCAGTTTTTGGGAATTGAGATTAATCCTAGGGCGGCGGCGATCGCAGATTTGGTGATTTGGATTGGGTATTTGCAGTGGCATTTTCGGCGGTTTGGCGATATTCCGCCGATCGAACCTGTGTTGCGAGAGTACAACAATATTGAATGCCGGGATGCGGTGTTGGCCTATGACGGGATGGAACCGGATGTGGATGCGGCGGGGAAGGTGAGAACTCGCTGGGGCGGGCGGATGATGAAGAGTCTGGTGACGGGGGAGGATATTCCCGATCCGACAAACCAAGTAACAATTTATCGGTATTTGAATCCAAGGGCAGCCGTGTGGCAGGAGGCGGATTATATAGTGTCGAATCCGCCGTTTATTGGGAATGCAAGAATGCGGGAAATGTTGGGGGATGGGTATGCAGAAACGTTGAGAGAAGTCTATAAAGATGTGCCCGATACTGTTGATTTTGTGATGTACTGGTGGCATAAGGCAGCGGAACTCACACACTCAAATGAGATAGAAAGATTTGGATTTATCTCTACAAACACCATTCGTCAAGTTAGACAGCGAAAATTTATCGATTTACATTTAAGCCAGAAGAATCCAATCCGATTGATTTTTGCAATTTCCGATCACCCTTGGGCTGATGGAGGAGCCGCTGTGACTGTTGCAATGACAGGGGTAGAACTCAATGATTCTCAAAAAACTGCTAAATTTCCTATAGTTGGTTGTGTAACTAACGAAGGTGAAGGTGATAATCCTGAAGATAAAGCCGAGCGGGTCAAGGTGGCTTTCAAAGCCGTAGATAGAATTTTCAGTAATCTTAAAACAGGCATTGATGTAACAAAAGCACATTCACTCAAGAGTAATTATGACATCACTTCTAAAGGATTTGAGTTGGGTAGTAATGGATTTCTAGTACCTCCTGAAAAAATTAAACTACTTGAGAGAGAGATTATTCATCCATTCTTAACAGGAAGAGACTTAGCACAAAGCCCAGAGGAGCGATACGTGATAGATGTTAATCATTTATCAGAACAGGAGTTAGAGGTCAAGTATCCTAAAACTTATCAGTGGTTGATAGAGAATGTTAAACCAGTACGTGATATCAATAACGATTTGAGGTTACGTCGTGAATGGTGGCGCTATCGACGCTCAAACGCAATTATGCGTGATGGTATTAAAGACCTAGATGGATATATTCTCACGCCTAGAACAGCTAAACATAGATGTTTTACACTTCGCTCAAAAAATGTCTTTCCAGAAAGCGAAGTCATTGTTATTTTCCTGGATGATATGTATTATCTAGGCGTTCTTTCCAGTAAAATTCATGTTAGTTGGTCACTGGCAGCAGGAGGCAGATTAGGAATTGGAAATGATCCACGTTATAACAACTCCGTTTGCTTCGACCCTTTCCCCTTCCCCGACCCCACGGATACCCAAAAACAAACCATCCGAGAACTCGGAGAACGCCTCGACAGCCACCGCAAACGAGTCCAAGCCACTCACCCCGAAGTCACCATCACCGCGATGTACAACCTCCTCGAAAAACTCCGCCAAGGCGAACCCCTCGACAACAAAGACAAAGCCTTCAACCAAAAAGCCCTAGTCTCCACCCTCAAACAAATCCACGACGAACTTGATGCCGCCGTATTTGCCACCTATGGTTGGGAACCAACCCTCACCGACGACCAAATCCTGGAAAACCTCGTCACCCTCAACGCCCAACGCGCCGAAGAAGAACGCAACGGACTGATTCGCTGGCTGCGCCCCGACTACCAAGCCCCCGGCGAAACCTACGTGCAACCATCCCTTGCAGGTATCACCACCGAAACCGAAACCGCCATTACTCCCACGGAACAACAACCTTTCCCCAAAACCCTGAAAGAGCAACTTTCCGCCATCCGCGACTTATTCCGCACCCAAAGCGGCGAATGGACAGCCGCCCAAGTTACCGACCATTTCAAAGGCGCCAATCGCAAACAAAAAGTCATTCTCGACTGTCTAGAAAGTCTGGAAGATTTGGGGATTTTGCTCAGTCATAATGAAGGTGGCATCACATTTTGGCACCTCGCAGAAGTTGGAAATGCCGGATAAGCTTGGCTTGGCAATTGTTATGTCCAATCCTCCAAAACCAGTCCTGGGACTTGTGCAAAATCTTGTCGATTTCGCGTCACTAAAATTGAGTTATTAACCAAAGCAATGGACGCAATCCGCAAATCTTGTGTCCCAATTCGTATTCCCTGACGGCGCAGCGCCAAATATTGCTCGCAAGCTGACTCGGTAAAATCCAGAACGAGAAAATCGTTGAGAAATTTAACAGCCGATCTCAAACCCACATAAGCCCAAGTTAAGCGTTGCTTCTGTCCGGGTTGCGAAGCTTGACGAATTGCATTGAACCAGCCCTGAATCAATTCCTCAACATTGATGACAGTAATAGCAACATCGCTAATATGGAGAGTTTCAAAACGTTGCAATATGAGTGGATTAGAGTGTTGCAAGAGTGTGAGATGGTCGGTATCGAGAATATATTGATTCATAGGGTCTCAGACTCAGGAAAATCGATATCAGCATTTCGATCTTGGCGATAGGTCTGAACATATTCCGTGACTTCATTCAACAACGGGTTACATCTCAAAAGAGGTGAAACATTCAACATCGGACGCGCCTCATACCAAGCAATCCGATCGTCAATTTCTGGCTGATTATCCAGATAAAAGCTAATCGCATCAAACACTTGAGCTGCCGTCACGAGTTGAAGTAACTTCTGTGGGATTTCTTCAGGCTTTATTCCTGATTTCCAAAACACCACAATATCCCGTACCGTAACTTGAGTGTCTGCAATAATCGGTTCCCCCTGCAAAACTTCAGGATTGCGGGTGACATAGCGAGAAAGGCTTGTAGATGATAGCGAACTGGTCATAACGACCTCATAAGACAATGTAAACCTGCCTTCATCTTAGCGTAGTGGACAGAAGATGCCTATTTAGTCAGCCACGAGGAAATGTTTGATGCTTATGCTGTTCAAAGATTATGGGCATAAACTAGACTATTATCGCCAATGGCATTGACCCGATCGATTGTAAAAGAGTAAAATAAATTATAGAGTTACGCTCAAAAAGTTTCCATGCCTCCCGAAGAAATCCTCCTACAATACTGGTGCGAACTTTCCCCCGCCGATCGCGCAAAAGTCCTTCAGTTTACCCAAGCTCTAGCGCTCAAATCTTCACCTGAATTTACCCCCAAAACACAACTCGGTCAAACCCTGTGGAAACTTCGCCAACGGGCGATCGCCAACGGTATGAAACTGCTCAATGAAGTGGAGTTAGAGCAAGAAATTGCCGATCGTCGAGGTGGCTACGTTGTCTGGTAAACTAACTTATCTGGAACTCTATTCCATTTGCAAATACTCCAACACCAGCAGCCGCAAATAGTCTAGCATTCGGATATACGATCGCATTTGAAGATAGCCCGATCGCGTTTCAGCATAAAACTCAGCAATCGCAGAACGATCGAACACCCTAAGCTGATGTAAATTTGCGATCGCTTCCTCCCGGTTATCAACTCCCGCGCTAGCCTCAATCTGACTAGCATAACCGCGAATGCTGACTGTGACTAACTCAAGCTCCTCCAAAAACGATAAATCTTCTTCGGAACCAAGATACCTCTGAGATATCTCTTTGCGCTCGGATTTAGTGTTTTGATAATCAACCGTTAATTGTGCCAAAAGTAGGACAATAATATCTTTATTTATCATAGCTTTCTAGGCAAGAATCGGCTTTTAGGTTTTAACTACCGCCCACTGAGTCACCGGCGCAAGCGGTTTCCAACCCTGAAAAGAACCGATCGCCCCTACTCGCTGAATCCCAATTCTAATTAGTTCCCCGCCATAACGATCGTGCCATTGCAAAACTTTAAACTCGCTCTCAACTGTCACCGCATTAACAACTAATCGGCCGCCTTCACCTAAAGCATTCCAGCAAGTTTCCAGCACAGCTTCTGCGGTGACACCGCCGCCAATGAAAATAGCATTCGGTTGAGGCAAATTTGTCAGGGCTTCCGGCGCTTCTCCCGCAACGATTTCGAGTTCGGGAACGCCAAAAGTCGAGGCATTTTCAGCGATGTATTGCAATCTAGTCGCATGGCGTTCGATCGCGATCGCCCTGCACCGAGGATGACTCCGCATCCATTCGATCGCGATCGACCCGCATCCCGCCCCCACATCCCACAACAACTCTCCGGGAATCGGTGCTAACGTTGACAGAGTAACGGCTCGAACCTCCCGCTTGGTAAGTTGTCCGTCGTGGCGATAAGCAGGATCCGGCAAACCCGCAGTTCGGGGGAGGATAAGAGTTTGTCGATCTGCTGCAACTGCGATCGCGATCGTGTTCAAATCCGCCAAATCCGCTGCATTCCAGGCTGCTGCTACCCCCTCGATCCGCCGTTCCGAGTCCCCTCCCATCCGCTCGAACACGGTCATCAGACTGCTGCCAAACCCCCGCTGCGTCAACAATTCAGCCACCTTTGGCGGCGTGTGTCTGTCAGCGCTCAACACCAGCAAGCGCGCCCCCGGCGACAAAGCAAGGGCGATCGATGCGATCGGGCGATTTGTCAAACTGAAAGTCTCAACTTGGGCCAGCGGCCAACCCAAACGGGCGCAAGCAAGACTAAAAGCCGATGCTGCGGGAATCACAGTCATTTCCGAAATGGGAATCTGGCGCGACAGCGTGACGCCGATGCCGTGACACATCGGATCGCCGCTGGCGAGCACGCACACAGACTGTCCCCGGCGGCGGAGGATTTGATCGACTGTTGCTTGTATCGGCGATGTCCAAAGCAATTGTTCGCGGGTGTCGTCGGTTGGTAGCATGGCTAGGTGACGGGCACCGCCGACAACGACTTGAGATCGATCGAGTAGGGTACGGGCGATCGCACTCAATCCCGATAATCCGTCTTCGCCAATCCCCACCACCGAAAGCCATTTGTGCATTGCGCCCTTACTACTAATTACTACTTATCGATTCTAAAGAATAATATCGGATTTCCATTCATAAATCTTTCTTCTACTTGCCTCATCCCGAGTCTTTCTGCGACTTTTTGCGACTCAATGTTTGGGCGATCGCAGCTTGCGACAACATACTCAAAGCCAAGTTCATCAAAACAATACTCTATTATTTTGGTTGCAGCTTCAGTAGCGTAGCCTTTTTTAGTTGCTGTTGGCAGCAATGCGTAAACTAACTGGGGCTGTTCTTCTTCAAAAAAATACCACAAACCAACAAATCCAATAGTTTCTCGATCGCTCTTAGTTTCTATAAACCACATACCGAATTGCTTTTGGGCAAACAGCTTTTTGTTTTCGGCAAGCATTTCTTCAACCTTTTGTAGCGACCAGATTTCGCCGTCGCACAGATATCTCCTCACATAGGCATCGATAAAAATTCTATGAAGCGTGTTGAGGTCGCTCTCCACAATCGGTTTCAAAACTAATCTCTCTGTTTCAAATATCATGGGGATTATTTATCTTGGATTAAAGGGCGATCGCACCTATTAATATTAGTCCAGGACGCACGGGTGGTCAGAAACCGGGTTTTTTATGAAAAGATGGGTTGCAGCCCGTAGATTCGGTAAAAAACCCGGTTTCTTTGATAGGAGTGCGATCGCGAACTGTTTATTTTTGTAGTTGCGGTGTCTTCGCCGGCGGGCCCATGCGTCCATGACTGTCTGAAAAATATTTTTTCCCAAACAAAAAGCGCCCCTATTACTAGGAGCGCTTTTTGTAATCGATAGCTAAGACTTAGCCATTGATAGAAGGAGCAACCAAAGCTACGGGAGTGGTTTCACCAGCAGCCAAATCAAGCGGGAAGTTGTGAGCATTGCGCTCGTGCATTACTTCCATACCCAAGTT
>NZ_JAUBTB010000167.1:0-8166 GCF_036704965.1 Microcoleus sp. F10-B2
CAACTGATCTGGCCGTTCGAAGACCTTGCTTGGTTCATCGTAAGGACCTCATTCAGACCAGACTTTAACCGTTGGTGGAGGGAAATCAGCGGGGGGGGCGTCATTATCCAACAATCTAATTGGATACCCAATTGGGTACCATGTCCGTGGCGACTGACCACCTGATCAAAGGGGGAAACTGACTTGCAATTCCACCATACCTCACTATTGCGAGAACCCGGTGACCCGGGTCGGATTGATGGGGGCGTAGCGCGCATCTGGGCCGCCAGCAGCGGCTCCAAGTCGGTGTAACAACAGAGTGACCTAACAACTTATAACTTTGGTAAAATCATTTATGGACGGAAACTTGTTGCGGGAGCCCAATGCTAACTCGGTCACCGGTGACCCGCTGTCTGAACGATCACAATTTGTGCAGCCATGGATACTCAATCTCTGGCGCATCGCCTTGCGTCACAAATACTTGATTGGCGTGATAATCGCAACGACCGTAATATTGGGACTCGTGCTAACGCTTTTGATGACCCCGCAGTACACCGCTCGTACTCAGCTGGAGATCAGCAGAAATCCGGGAAATGTCACAAACGTTGAAGGTATCGAGCGCGAAGAGACCGTCCCGAATCTTGAATTTTATCAAACGCAATATTCTCTGTTGGAGGCGCGGAGCCTTGCTGAGAGAGTCGCCCGAGAGCTTGGTCTGGCACAGGATGAGCGGTTTCAGAAAGCCTTTGGGAGCACTTCGGACAGTGGCGGTATCACACAGCCCAACGATGAAGGTTTGTCGCCCTCCAGGCAACGGAACCGGCGTTTCGCCGAGGTGGTCAAAATATTGCTAGATAGGATCAGTATTTCTCCTGTGCGAGGATCCAGCCTGGTCACAATCAGCTTTTCAAGCCCCGATCCCGAGTTGTCGGCAACGATAGTGAACACTTGGGCAGCTCAATTCGTTGCCGCAAGCATGGATCGAAAATTTGCTTCTACGGCCGATGCACGGAAATTTCTGGAATCACGGCTAAGTGACTTGCGGACGAAGTTGGAACAGTCCGAGCGCGACCTCGTAACTTACGCAACGACCCGCCAAATTATACCGCTTGCAACTAGCGAGAGCAACGACGGAAAAACTCGTACCGAGCGCACACTCGCTGGTGCTCAGCTTGAAGCTTTAAACGCAGCACTTGTATCCGCAACGGCGTCGCGGATTGCGGCTGAAAGCGCGGTAGTTGGCCAAGGAACTACAAATTCCGTAGCTCTAAGTAATATAGCGATAAATCAACTGAGGCAAGAGCTTGGCCTCGCTAAGGCAGACTATGCTAGGCTTATGGCGCAGTTTGAACCTGGCTATCCCGCGGCGCGAGCTATCGAAAAGAAAGTTACAGCCTTAGAAGCTGCTATTGAGCGCGAGGAGGCACGGGTTCGCAATAGCTTTAGGAGTGAATATCAACAGGCGTTGAAACGAGAGCGTGAGATAAAGGCGCAGGTTGAAGGACTAAAAGGTCAAGTCTTGTCTGAGCGAAGTGACTCCATCCAGTATACTATCTTGCAGCGAGAAGTCGATACTAATCGGGAGCTATATGACGGCTTGCTGCAACGGTATAAAGAAATAGGGGTTGCCGGCGTTGGAACCACCAACGTGCAGGTGATCGATAGTGCTGAAATACCTGAGCGTCCATCAAGCCCAATCTTGTTGTTGAACCTAGCTGCTGCGATGCTGGCGGGCGTGCTCCTTGCCGGAGGGACTATCTTTGCTATTGAGCAAATCGATCAAAGCTTGCGGGACCCTAACGACGTTCCCCGCGAACTAGGCATTCCCTTGCTTGGAATGGTGCCTCTAATTAAGGGCAGTTCCCCTGTTCATGAGCTGGGCGATCGCAAATCATCGATCTTTGAGGCCTATTTGTCCATCAAAACTAATTTATCATTTTTGACTAACCATGGAGCGCCGAGGTCATTCATGCTGACCTCTACGATCCCGAACGAAGGCAAGAGTATCTCGTCATTCGCTATTGCTACGATGCTCGCAAACACTGGAAATCGTGTTGCACTAATTGATGCGGATATGCGGAATCCGTCACTTGCGAAACTGATGGAGATCGCTGCAAAACCAGGTTTGACTAATTTTCTGACTGGTGACGAAGATTGGCAACGCTTGATGCAAAAGACCGCAAAGCCATCATTGGATTTTCTCGACGCAGGTCCCCAGCCTCCTAATGCTGCTGAGTTGCTGAGCGGCGATAGAATGACGGTCCTTATTGCTCACATTTTGCAGCATTACGATCATGTAGTTATTGATAGCCCACCAGTGCTAGGGCTCGCAGACGCTCCTCTACTAAGCTCACACGTCGAAGGGGTTGTTTATACAATCGAGGCAAGTCGAGTGAAAATGAGAGGCATCTCGTCAGCTATGAATCGTCTGCGGACGGCCAATGCTTCCCTCCTTGGAGCACTGGTAACCAAGGTCGATCAGAAAAACGCCGATTATGGCTACGGCTACGGTTATGGTTACGGATATGGTTATGGTCAGGACGATAAAAAGACAGCCAGTCCTGTTGATGAATGACCCTAAAAGATGACGGTTGAAGTGCAATCAAAGAGCAAGTTATATGGGGCAGGCCTGGCCGTAGTATCGGCTATTTTGGCAACTGTTAGTGTCGCCCAAGTGCGTGGTAGTTTCATTTCAATTGGGTACCAAGACGGATTTAGCCTTGCCCGTCAGGCTGATAAAATTGTGGCTGATATTGAAGTTAATCATGGTGCTCAGTCGCGAGAAGGGAAGTGGCGAGAGGTCAGAGCTTTATCTAAGGCGGCTCTGCAGAAAGAGCCTTTGGCGGCAAGTGCGATTCGAAACCTTGCTTTGGCGTTCGACCAAGAAGGTCGTGACCAGGCAGCGCGCGATGCGATGTTCCTCTCGCTGAATATAACACGTCGGGACTTGGCCACTCAATTTTGGTTGATTCAATACTTTGGTAAGAAAAACGATCTCACCAGGGTCCTGCGGCATGTGGATCAATCCCTTCGAACGAAGGAAGCAGCATGGACACGATTGATCCCGGCCTTGCACATTGCGATGGTTAACGCGGAACTTGTTGACCCTATGATTGCCATGCTGAAGACCCGTCCTCCGTGGCAGCAGCAGTTTTGGACTGGGATCGAGGGGCACCCGGCTTCTCTTGAAAACCTCGCAGACGTTTTGATCGGATTGCGCCGGAGCGATGCGAAGATTGATCCTTTCATACCGCAGGCAGTAATCAATCAGCTTGGCTATGAGGGAAGGTTTGCCAAGGCTCAAGAAGTTTACAGACTAGTTTATGGCCGGAATAATTTTTCCCAGAAAGGCCAGTACGTAAACAACTCGGATTTCAAAATAGATCGAGGAAGGACCGTCTTTGATTGGGCGACGAATAACAGCCCTGATATTGAGGCATACATTGACAGCACCGAGGGTGCTCTATTTATATCTGCAAATGGCGAATTAGAAGCTGTGGCGGCTATCCAGACTATAAGGCTCCCGGCAGGAAAATATCGGTTCTCATCTCAATTGGCAGAAGAATCAAAGAATAGCACGGACGTACTGTCCGTCGATTTGGTTTGCGCTGAAAAAAAATACGCACAAACTCGTCCAGTTTTTCAAGCCAAGCTTACAGATAAGGTGGTTGCAAGCGATTTTACTGTGTCGCAAGGCGGCTGCAATTTCTTTAACATCAGAGTGTTGGTTTTGCCGTCGGAAGTTCGATCGAACAGAACATTAGCGATCTCGAATATTTCTATAAAATCCGTAACTTCCATGTGATATAGCGGAAACTAGTCCAACGAGCGCCCATGTAGGTGGCGTAATTTCTAATGCCACTGAATACAACAACTCATTCTAGGCAATTTATTATGAAATTGGGCGCGCGTGATATATCTGCATTGAAAAATTCGGCATACAATTTGTTGGGTTTAGGGCTTCCTCTTCTGATTGCGCTTGTTACCATTCCTATCTTAATTCATGAACTTGGGTCAGCGAAGTTTGGAATCTTGACACTAATTTGGGCAATTGTGAGCTATTTTGGTGTTTTCGATTTAGGCCTAGGCAGGGCTGTAACTCAGCGCCTTTCTGCTGCTATTTCAGATAACGAACAGCATTTGTTTGCCAAAATAATTGGTACTGCTTTCGCTCTAATGGCAGCGCTCGGGGTATTTGCACTCATCGCGTTGATGGCTGTTGGTAAATTTTACACTAACCAAATTGCTAAAGACATCGACCTTGGGGAAGTTCAGCTCGCCATCTATTACATGGCACTAGGTATGCCGGCTGTAATATTGACGTCATGCTACCGTGGAGTCTTAGAGGCGGCGGAGCGTTTTGATATAGTTAATATGATTAGATTTCCGATGGGTATATTTACCTTTGCCGGCCCGGTTTTGGCAATTTATTTATGGTCAAGTCGTCTTGATATTATTGCTGGGACGCTGGTTGCAGGGCGGATTGCGGCGCTTGTAGTGCATGCCAGATTTGCACTGGTTTCGCTCGGCTTGGCGCAGCGTGAGTTGAAGTTTGATCGAGCAATGGTAAGGCCTCTAATCGCCTATGGGGGGTGGCTTACCGTCACGAATATCGCTAGTCCGGTAATGACTTATCTCGACCGATTTATCGTGAGTGCGATAATCTCGCCCGTTGCGGTGGCCTATTATGTTACCGCCCAAGAGCTTGTCATTAGAATTTCGATAATTCCAAGCTCTATTGTTAGTGTTATGTTTCCGCAAAGCGCAAAGATGGCGCGAGATTCTGCTTCTCAGGCCAACATGGTGAAGAGATTTACAATCTTGGTAGCCATCGCAGCGATCCCGTTGTCGCTTTTACTGACGGCATTCGCGTACGACATATTGGCACTCTGGATTAATCCTGCATTTGCGTTGGAATCGTTCAGAATTCTACAAGTATTGATGCTAGCCGGTATATTTAGTGCTATCGCTCAGCCCCCGTACACACTCATCCAGGCGCTAGGCCATTCAAAACCGACAGGAGTAATTCATTTGATTGAGTTGCCTGTGTACTGTGGCCTAGTATTTTTGCTTACCGCCCATTACGGTATACTCGGGACGGCTTGTGCGTGGCTTATTCGCGTTCTCGTGGACATGTTTATAATGTGGTGGATTGCTTGGCGTTATATCTCAAAAATGCGTCTCGTACCGTGAAAATTTATTCTGCCGAGTTAAAGATCAATTATTATAGAGCAGTCTGATATGAAACTTGGCTCATGAATGTTATTGTTTATCTACCATATTTGAGAATGATCTGAGAATTTTACACTTCATAAATCTACTGCCCGGAAAGTGCGAAAATGTCGTCAGAAGTTATGCTTTCGGTTGCAATGCCCACCCACAATCGTTCCCATTATGCCTTGAGGGCAATTGCGTCGATTCTTGCAATCGAGAACCCTGCACTCCAACTGGTGGTCTCTGATACCAGTACCGATGGATTGCTTGAAAATTCTCTCCGTCAAGAGCACCCGGCTTTGCTTGAAGATGGCAGGCTCAAATACACCCGTGTACACGATAAGTCGGATATGACAGATAACTACAATCGTGCTGTGAACGGTTGCGATGGTGAATATATTTGTGTCATAGGCGATGACGACACGATAACATCCTTTGCGGTTGATGCAGCTCGCTGGGCGTTTGACCATTCGCATCTCATCATTTCTCAAACAATTTCGGCAAACTACGCTTGGCCGGATTTTAGATCAAGCACCTTTGGGATGGGTCATGCTGGTCGTCTCTATGTGCCTCGTTCTGTTGGGCAACTTTTGCGTCGGGACAGTCGCGCTGACTTATTAAGAGCGAACTGTGATGGCCTTCAAGGGCCGATTGGGCTGCCACTATGTTATCATGGTCTAGTTCATCGTTCTCTTTACATGCAGGCAAAGTCGCGAACTGGACAATTTTTTCATGGTGCTAGTCCAGATATTTCCGGAGCAGTCGCAGTAGCGGCTTTATCAGATTACTATCTTGAGACTGATTTCCCTTTAACTATTCCAGGAGCCGGTGGCGCTAGTAACACTGGCCGAGCCGCTATGAATGACCATAAAGGCGACTTTAACAAAGAAGCTCAGACGATAAAGTTTGTGGAATCAGGATGGTTGCCAGCGATCCCTCGATTTTTCTCGGCAGAAACTATTTGGGCTCATGCGGGCTTAACTACACTGCTCAAATTAGAACCCATGCTTGCTAAGAGTTATGGTTATGAAAGATTGCTAGCACTTTGCCGATATCGCTTTCCGGAATACCGCCTGGAAATTGAACGTGCTATGCAGGAATACTGCAAATTCAGCGACATCGAGAACGCTGAATTAACTCGTAAATTGAATAAGATAATTTTTACCGAAAAATTGACCAGGTTGCGTTATATTTTTAAGAGGGCTGCTTGGCCTACAGCAAGTGGTGGGCGTAAATTCATTAGTGATATAGAGGATATTAGTGAGGCTCGCATTGTCTTGGAACGATATATGTCTCACCCACGATTTAGTCGTAATTTGCCATTTTGCCAGGTAAGCTAACCCTAACAAGGAGCGGCGATGTTCTGCTTGTTTGCGCCTAATGTTCATACTGGGGGCGGTTTTGTGTTGCTAAATTCAATGTTGGCTGCGTGGCCTGAAAGTTTGCCATGCATTGCATTGTTGGACCGGCGAGCAGAGCGAGTTCTCATGATACCGCCACAGGTTGAGGCTGTTTGGTGTGATCGGTCGCTTATTAGTCGATTGAAGGCTGAGTATTTCGCTCGTCGTCGGATGCAGAAGGGTGATACAGTTTTTTGTTTTCATAATCTTCCTCCGCTGTTTCGATCTAGGGCGAAGGTGTATTGCTATATTCACAATAGATATGTTTTAGGAACCGTGTCTTTATCTGACGCAGTTCTTTGGGTGAAATTTCGTGTTTTTCTAGAGCGGTCAATTGCACGTTTGTTTCAGGTGAATGTCGATAGGTATATTGTTCAAACTCCGACGATGAAGCGCGATTTGATTGCTTGGATGCGCCGACGTCCGAGAAAAAGCGGGGATGCTCCAATTGATATAATGCCTTTCGTTGATTTGACCAATGTTGAGATCGCCACTAACGGGAGTAAGCTCTGCTGGGATTTTATTTATGTTGCGGACGGTTCCGGACATAAGAATCACCGTCGCCTCTTCGAGGCTTTTAGGCTACTTGCTGAAGAAGGGCATCGGCCGACTCTCGCGATTACAGTGTCAGAGGATGACTTTGCGTTACTGTCAGCGCTTGACGAGCTCAGAAGTACATTCCACTTAAATATCGTTAACTTGGGACAATTACCGCATCGAGAAGTGTTGGCTCGGTATCGTCAAGCGAGGGCGGTTATTTTTCCATCATACGCAGAGTCGTTTGGTATACCATTAATCGAGGCGACAAAAGCGGGCAGGCCAATAATTGCAGGCGAGCTGGATTTTGTAAGAGATGTTTGTGTGCCTGTTGAAACATTTGATCCTTTATCGGAAGTTTCTATAGCGCGGGCCATTAAGAGGTTTTTATTTGGTACTGCGGATCCAATTGAATTGCAAAGTTCCAAGCAGTTTGTTCGGTCATTAATTGAAATGAGTGCTATCGAGTCGTGACGTCAGGCGACACGTTTTCGGTCGCGCTTACCAACCCTACGATGAACCATTTTTCTTGTGTTGGGTGTTAGGTTCTTTTTCTCGGGGGCAATTTATGGCCGGATTGAGTTAGGCGCGGTGTTTAACTTTTATTTGGCCCTTAGAACGTTACCTCATTTCGAGCCCGGTTGGGGTAAGACTATTCCCCCGCCCAGGGCGCAGGGTTAGTAGCAGGTCTTTCATCAATATTGATTGTCGTTCGTGGTGGAAGTCTTCGATGTTTCGAATGCGCCGTCGATGAGCGCGGTAACGGCGGGGCCTACTCGTCGATGTTCTCGATCGGTCATAGGCATCGCGGCTTCGGTATTGTCTCTGTGACGTGACCGCAAGCTTTCCTCCAGCTGAGATTAGAGCGTGGCGGTTGTTTTGCGCATCAGCGCGGTTGAAGCAATGGGCTGCGTAGCGGAGCCCGTAGGGCGTAGCGAAGCAGGCCATTGCTTATTCAATTCGGCGGCGAACGGCGCCGGGGTCGCGTAACCGAGGGATGAGTGCGGTCTCTCCCGGTTGTAATCCTCGACCCAGG
>NZ_JAUBTB010000168.1:0-7497 GCF_036704965.1 Microcoleus sp. F10-B2
ATTCTAATTAACTCATAATTTTGCCGGGAATATCATTCTACCATATATTTGTGTAATTAATTCTGTCTAACTACTTACACGAAGGATGCTACCGGACACGATCCGATCGTTAAATAAAATAAGTACAATTACTTATTTTAAATAAAAATAATTTATGATACAATTGGTGCGATCTAAAAATAATCTCCTAACTATATGAAAAATATTTAGATTTTTTGTGAGTAAATAGACAACAAAACACTACTCAATATGGAAACTCAAAAACCTGTTCAGGTAACAACTGATACACAGTTATTTTCCGAATTAGTAAGGGAAACTTCATCAACAAGCAAACAAGATGAAGTTACTAACCTGCTCTACCGTCAACCGGAACTTTATGAAAAGGTTTATCCTGTATTAGACGATGAACTGGCAAAAATGTGTCAACAGATGTTTGGCCGTTACTTACAGCATTATCCCTCATCTATTTTAGATATTGGATGTGGTACGGGTCGCGAGTTGAATGCTTTGGCTCGTAACTTTTCAGAGTGTATTGGAATAGATTATTTACCGGAAATGGTTCGCCATGCCCAATCGAAATATCCAACATTAACGTTTCAAGAGAGTGATATGCGAACGTTCCGTTTAGAGCGGAATTTCGAGGCAATTTTATGCTTGGGATGGGCAATAACCTATGCACTAACTAATGAGGATATAGGTAAGACATTACAAACCTTTGCAGCCCATGCACAAAAAGGAAGCTTGCTTGTACTAGAACTTTTGAATGGGGCTCGCTATCTGTCAGAGAGTGGATTTCAGGAATGCCAAGAATTTGAAATTAATACAGACGAGGTTACTGGGAAAGCGATCGCAACCTATACATTTCAACGGCGACAACAACTGATCGTGCGAAAGCGTGTTTGGAAATTTCCTGGCCAAGATCCAGTAGTGGATTACTGTAGATATCGTTTATTTTTTCCAGCAGAACTGGAACATCTTCTGACAGAGACAGGCTTCAAAGTTGTCGGAATGTTTGACAATCGGGCTTTGGAAGAAAGCGATCTTTCTGGCAGAGTGCTGAATGTAGCTGCTATTTTTGATGCCTAACTTCCTATAGGGCGGGCTTTTGAAAAGTACATTTTTTTGATGGGCTTCACTATTCATGGAGAAAAATTTGCTCATGCGTTACGAAACTGATTCCTTAGGTACGTTACCCCTTCCTGAAGAACTTTACTACGGCATCAACACCGAACGTGGTCGCCAAAATTGTGAGGTTTCTAACACTACCATTGGAGATTTTCACAGATACCTTGCTTGTGTTGCAATGGTTAAAAAAGCTGCGGCTTTGACTAATGCGGAAATTGGTACAATTACTAAACCCGTAGCCGAAGCTATATGCAAGGCAGCAGATGAACTCATAGCAGGTAAGATTGATAAATCCAATTTCCCTGTAGATGTTTATAATGCAGGGGGTGGTGTCTCCGTAAATATGAATGTTAATGAGGTGCTGGCGAATCGAGCTAATGAGATGATCGTTGGTCATAAAGGCTACGAAATTGTGCATCCAAATAATCATGTAAATTCTGGTCAGTCAACCAGCGATGTAATTGCTACCGCCCTCAATCTGACGCTGTATTTTGAAATCTTGGAGTTATTAGACAGTCTGAAGTTGTTAGAGCAGATTTTAACAGGCAAGATTGACGAATATAAAGATGTAGTGAAATTGGCTCGAACCTGCATTCAAGATGCAGTTCCGATTACCTTTGCCCAGGAATTTAGTGCTTATTTAGCTGGTGTACAGCGGGGAATTACCCGATTAGAACAGGTTCTCGATGCCTGTCTGGACGTACCAATGGGAGCAACTGTTGTAGGCACGGGATTAGGAATCAATATCGGTTATGCAGACTTGATTTATCATCATCTCAGAGAAGTAACAGGGTTGCAAGTTCGTAAGCACCCAAACTTTTTTGATTGTTTGCAAAATGGGGATATATTTCAACATATATCAACAAGTTTTAAAGCTCTGGCAACAGGACTATCTAAAATGGCGCGGGACTTGCGAATTTTATCTAGTGGCAATCGCACCGGTATGTTAGAGATGATTTTGCCAGCAGTACAGGCAGGCTCCTCTTTTATGCCTGGTAAGATTAATCCGACAATGCCTGAATTCATTAATCAGATTGCATATCAGGTGTGCGGTAATGATGTGACTGTTACAATGGCAGTTGAAGGCGCCGAACTGGATATGAATGTGTGGACTTCAATCATTGCCAAGAATCTTTTTGAATCCTGTCAGCTCCTGAAAAAAGGTATACCGTTATTTGCTGAAAAATGTATCAAGGGGATAGTGGTTCGTAAAGATGTTTGCCAACATCAAGCAGAGAATACTTTGGCATTATCTCCGGTTATTGCAGCTATTTACGGCTACGAAACTGGTTCCAAAGTCGTGAAATATGCCTATAAAAATAATCTCTCAATAAAACAGGCTGTAATTGAATTGAAGGTGATGACAGAGGCATTAGCCGAGGAGTTACTCGATCCGTTGATGCTGACAGATGCCAGCAGGAGTGCAGCGATCACTCAACGAATGGAAAAAGTGCAAAAAGAAGCAATCAAGTCCAAGATTGCTAGCATTCAGCCACTGACACGCCAGAAGATTTTTGAAGTGATCGGATCTGTCGTATTGGCAGATTCGGTAATTGCCAAAGAAGAAGAACTGATCGTACACGTTGCATCCGATGCTTTACAGCTCCAGCTAAGTAAAGATGAAATATCGAACATACTTAGTCGTGGTTCTGTAGAGCTTGAAGGTTTAGATACCATCAATCCTAAAGATCGCGATTTGCTCTATCTCTGTGCGTCCTGGGTGGCATCTGCTGATGGTTCTGTCGCTGGATCAGAAGAAAAGCTACTGGACAACCTCCGCACTTTACTCAACATGGAGCAAGCAAAAGCAGAGCAACTTCGCAACCAAGTAAAAACGATCCGAGAAGAACGATCGGAGTTTATACCAAAGTCGGAAGAACTTCCTTGGTGGGATGAATTCGAGCGTATACTCGTCAAAGCGATTGAAGTCGAAGCATAAATATGGACAGGACTCACGATCGCTTGCTTGGCGGTACGATGGCTTGCCTCTTTGAAGATACAAGGGGCGGGTTCACCGGCATCTATGCCTAATTGTGCACACATTGCAAAACCCGCCCGATCGTTAAATCGGGCGATCGCAATTTTGGCAATTTACCGACAATTCCGGCGATCGAAGTTGGGGCGGGGCGGGTTGATTAATATTTTCGTTGATAATTAAAATTTTGCTGAACCTAGCCCTACCCGCCTCATGATGATTCCGAGGGTCATTCAACCGGATTAGGCGCGAGAATATATTCTTTCACCAAAGTTCCACAGCCATAATTACTGGCTGTTTTCCTGACAAGTCAGACTCCCCGCGTATTTTGGAGATAGTAAGTCAGCATTCCTCATGTCAGCTATTCTGACTGCTGAGAGTATGAGGTCGATCGCCCGATCGCTGACAACCAAGCACTAATTTCTCCTAAATGAGTTGACGTTTATGCGCGTCTCAAATGTAGCTCTCTTGACTCTGGCTGCCCTCGCATCCCACAATTTAACTGCTAATACTAGCGCCAATCCTGCTGCACATCCTATTTCTCCTGAGACACCGCAGGCTAGCAACTTTGTTGATGCGGTAAATAATACTGAATCCCGTCGGGCTGAGTCAATTAGCGAGCCTGAGACGATCGCCTACGAACAATTTTCCCCAAATACTACCGCATCGCATCGGGCTGAGTCAATTAGCGAGTCTGAGACGATCGCCTACGAACAATTTTCCCCAAATACTACCGCATCGCATCGGGCTGAGTCAATTAGCGAGCCTGAGACGATCGCCCACGAACAATTTTCCCCGCGAATTGCTGTAAAATCGCCGACAGGTTTGCTGGTAGCTGCCGCTCAACCCGATTTATCTGCTACTGCAAAAACCAAGGCGAATACTGCTGCTGCATCCGGCGATGAACTAACACAATCTTTACAAGAAACTTGGCTTGCTAAATTAATCCAAACCGGGGTTGAAAGCAATCCTCAAGTTCGCGAAGTTTTCGCTTTTATCTCCCCGTCTAGTGGCAGTGCTGAATCTGGATACGGTTTTAATACTACCATAACTCTGCTCAATATTTTACTAATTCTTGGCACAGTATTTCCACCAGTGACAATTGCCTTTTTTTGGATGATGCGACGGCTGATAATCAAACAGTTGGTTGCTGATGCCAATAAACGATTGCAGGGAATTGGTGTATTGGAATCCGAACTCATAAATTCTAGCCAACTGAATCAAAAGTTGAGGGATGAATTAGAAGCGCAAATGGGTGCCGCTAAACAATCCCTTGATTTTTTAACTAGAGAAACTGAACTTTCCAAATCTTCCGTCGAGCAAATTGAGACTCTCAAATCTCAATTTCTCATGCACCTGCAAGTTTTGCTGAAAGAAGTTGACGAAAAAAAATATCAAATTGTTCAAGAAATTTCCCAAGTTCCCGCAGTTGTTGCAAAAGAAGCTCTCAAAATCGCACCTCAACCGGCCTTAAACAATTCCCAAAATTCGCAAACTGCACCTGCTAGCAACGAAAATTTGATTGCTGACGATTATGTCAAGCAAGCCGAAGGGCTTTATTTTCAAGGCAATTATGACGAGGCATTAGTCTGCTTGGAAAAAGCTGTTTTAGCGAATAAATTTTTGAATGAGGCTTGGTATTGGCGCGGAAATGTGTTAGTAAGATTGCAGCGCCTGGAAGAAGCACTCGCCTGTTACGACCAAGCAATATTAATTAAACCGGATAACTACGAAGCATGGTATAATAAAGCGCATTTGCTGGGCAAATTGCACAGGTACGAAGAGGCGATCGCCTGTTACGAGCGAGCAAGTTCGAGCGAATCCCGAAAATACGGTTGTTGGCACAGTATAGCGGCTTTGTTGGGTAAATTGCAGCATTACGAAGAAGCGATCGCCAGTTACGATCGCGCCCTCGCTATCAAAGCAACCGACAGCGAAATTTGGCACAACCGAGGTGCGATGCTGGCTAAAGTACAGCAGTACGCAGCAGCAGTCGATTCTTACGATCGCGCTCTTGAACTCAATCCGAACAGATGCGAAACTTGGTACAATCGAGGCAATATGCTGTGGAGACTTCTCCGTTACAGCGATGCTATTGATTCTTACGATCGGGCGATCGGCATCCGGCCCGACAAATACGAAGTTTGGTACAATAGAGCCGCTGTGCTCGGAAAAATGCAGCGATATCAAGAATCGATCGAATCCTACGACAAAGCAATCGCCCTTAAACCGGAGGATTTTGAAGTGTGGCACAACCGAGGCGTAGCTTTCGACAAACTGTCGCAGCATGAAGCAGCAATTGCCTCTTACGAATCAGCAATTACCCTTAATTCGGAGTGTTACGAAGCTTGGTTTGGTAAAGGCGAATCTTTAGCAAAATTGCAGCGCAATGAAGAAGCGATCGCAGCTTATGAGAAAGCGATTGCTATTAAGCCCGACTCCTACGATGCTTGGCGTCATGTGGGGATAGTCTTGTCTGAATTAAAGCGGTATGAGGAAGCAATGGCAGCTTACGATCGAGCTATTGCCATCAAACCCGAAAATGCCGAAGCTTGGCGCGATCGAGGCGCAATTGTATCACAATTAAAGCAGGATACAGACAAAGTTGACTCCGCCGGAAAAGAGACTTAAACTCAGTCAAAATCCGCTTCTTCAAAATTCATAAGTGTCAGATAATCGGGAGGCAAGCTCTAGTTGTCAGTTGGCAATGGATGAGAATTTGTTGCCTATAAATCGAGCTAAAATTTTGCAATCACACTCAAATTAAACTGTATTAAGAGTTGGCGATGAACCATACATACAGTTATTAATCGGTATTTAAACCGACTTGATAGCGGGCATTTAAATGCTTTTTGTCTACGGTTTGTCATCTAAATCTTTCCTCTTTTTTCCGCTCCGTTTGGGGCGTTTTTTTTATGGTAAATTTAGGTAAGCTGCAAACAAGGAGAATAGTTATATGTCTGTTCAGCTTCAAAAACGGTTATTTACAGTAAAAGAATATCATTTGATGACTGAGGCGGGTATTCTCTCCGAGGGCGATCGGGTAGAACTCATAGAAGGAGAGATTGTTAAAATGGCTGCAATTGGTACTCGTTACGCAAGTTCTGTTAAGCGTCTCACCAGGCGCTTCAGCCTCATTCCAGAAGATCGGGCGACTCTGGGTGTCCAAGACCCTATCCAGTTGACTGAGCGGACTGAACCTCAACCGGATGTGGTATTGCTGCAACCTCGCGCTGACTACTACGCCACAGCCCATCCAGTACCGTCTGAAGTTTTGCTGTTAGTTGAGGTTTCAGAGAGTACGGTTGATTATGACAGAGATGTGAAAGTATCCATTTACGCTCGATCGCTCATTCAGGAAGTTTGGCTGGTAGATTTAGTTGAAAATTGTTTGGAAGTCTACCGTCAGCCAGGCCCGAACGGTTATAGTTTAATGCTCAAGTTTTGGCGCGGTCAACAAGTTGCGCCGCTGGCTTTTCCCGAGTTTGTAGTGAGTGTTGATTTTATATTGGGTTAGGGCGATCGCCCCACTCCTAAACCTACTGCTATCTTAACTTACAATATATTTAACAGCCCAAATCAGCCCAACTTCTATTAGGTGGGTAATCAAGTGCTGTATTGCACTCATATAGAATTTGTGGCTAATTGATAGCGAGAGGTTAGACCTGAAACACAGGAATCTATAATCATAATTAACGCTTATTTTATGCAATACTTACTATTCCAAATTTCCTAAATGATAGGACGCAATTTCTAACCTCTTCCTAACATTATCTTGGCTAGTAAGATTGCGTACTTTTTGAGCTATTCCACTAAAATTATCATCTTCTGTAAGTGATTTATAGCGTTCTCCCAGTTGTTCAATATTATTAATTTTGCCTTGTTCTAACCTGCGGGCAGTAACTACCATTACAGCTTCAAAGTAAGTAGGTATCAATACTTTTTGAGGTTTAAAAGCTTTGTTACCAAGACCTTTATGGATCACTTCAATCGTTGGGATAAATGCGTTTATTATTTGTTCTTCTGATTGGCGGGCAAGGTGTCTATTTTGCCTCATGTATTGATTAAGAAATTCTTTTAGAGAAGGCTTATAATCGTTGCCCTCGAAGTAAAAAGCCAGGAATCGTAAAATAAGTTCTCGATCTTTCCCGTTTTTATCTGGGAGGCCAAATATGTCACGCCACGCTGGGTTTTGATTGAGTTGCCCTAGCAAATTATTGAGTTCGCCGTGATAGATGCAAGCACGAATTTCCTGCGGTTTAAGGATAGTACCTCCGGTATTTAGCCTTTCAAAGATATAATAAATACTACTGTCCTCGCCGGGAGCATCCCGGTTTTGTAAATATCCCCAAATCAGCGTAAAATAGTTAAAATCAATAGAAGCGTCAAAAAAAGTC
>NZ_JAUBTB010000169.1:0-7437 GCF_036704965.1 Microcoleus sp. F10-B2
ATACCGCCTGTGTTTAGTGTGCGCCTGTCATCAGTAATGGGAGCTGATCTACGCAACAGACTTATCCAGTCTAAGGGGCGGGCCAACTTCACCGATTTCTGATGTCCTTGAACAACACTTTCTACTGTTACACAACTATTTGCACGAAACTTTCCTTGTTTCTTTAGATTTACTTTGGAGATTAGTTACGCTCCCCTGATGATTGGTACGATCGACTGATTTTCGCTACGATCGACTGACTGACAGATTGAGCGACTGATTTTCGGTACGATTGCCTGATTTTCGGTACGATTGCCTGACTGACAGCTCGATCGACTGACTGACAGCTCGATCGACTGACTGACAGCTCGATCGCCTGACGTTGCGATCAATTAACTGACTCTTTTAAGATACAAGGGGCGGGTTCACCAACCATATCTAACGATTACCGACAATCTAGATAAACCCGCCCCCCACCACTCATCTTTTTGAGAAAGGCTATACGTCAACCCGAAATTTGCATCGCATCGGAAAATGTACATGATGATTTATGGTTCGGTTCGGGCGGGTTTTCGAGATTGTTTGTTTCAGGCAATTATTGTTTGTGAACCAGCCCCTACAAGCACCCGGTACATTCTGATTTATGCTTGGGTTTGGCGGGTTTTATAGATTATCAATTATTGGGAAATATTCTATGTGAAACCCGCCCGCCCTTAGCAAATCACTTTTACAAAACTCGCAACGTGCTAGCAATACTATCGACTGCTTCCAGCGCGCGAATTTCATCGAGTGCTTGTTGAAAATTACCTTCCCTAACATCGTGAGTCACGACGACAATTTCTGCTAAATCGCCGCTAATTCCCGTCTGCACAACAGATTCCAAACTAACTTTGTGGTTGCCGAAACAAGTGCCGAGTTTGCCAATTACCCCCGGAGTATCGCGCGTCAGAAAACGGGCGTAAAAGCGAGTAACAAGTTCCTGCATCGGAGCAATTTTGCAGTAGTGTTGGTGACTGCAACTCAGCAAAGGATGGGGAATCGGAACAGTTTCTGTTTTCAGGATGGCCGCCACATTCATAATGTCGGATACTACGGCGCTAGCTGTTGGGCCCGCACCGGCGCCGCGCCCGTACAGCATCAATTGCCCGATCGGCTCTCCTTCCACTAAAATTGCATTGTAAACCCCGTTAACACTCGCCAGCGGATGAGTTTTCGGCACAAAACTCGGATGCACTCGAATTGACAGCAGTTCGCTTTCTCCCTCCGCTTGCTTGCCATTGTAGCGGGAGGTTTCTTGAGCAATAGCCAACAATTTAATCACAAATCCCAGCTTGTCGGCGTAGTTAATATCCGCCGCACTAACTTTTCTAATACCTTCGCAGTGAACATCTGCTAATTTGATGCGTCCGCCAAAAGCTAGCGAGGCTAAAATAGCAATTTTATCGGCAGCATCTAATCCATCTACATCTGCTGTGGGGTCAGCTTCAGCATAACCTAATTGCTGGGCGTCGGCGAGGACTTCGGCAAAGTCTGCGCCTTCTGTTTGCATCCGCGTCAGGATGTAATTAGTTGTGCCGTTGACGATGCCGGTGACAGTTTGAATGCGGTTTGCACCTAAAGATTGTTTGAGGCTTTGAATGACTGGAATGCCGCCGCCGACAGCAGCTTCTAGCATTACGTAAACGCCTTTTTTGTTGGCGGCCTCGAAGATTTCATTGCCGTAGCGGGCGATAACTGCTTTGTTGGCAGTGACGACGTGCTTGCCGCTGGCAATAGCTTGTAGAATGAGCGATCGTGCCGGTTCCAATCCGCCAATCAGTTCTACTACAATATCAATTTCCGGGTCAGTTGCGATCGCTTCTAGGTCAGTTGTCAGCACATTTTCTGGCAATTGTAAAGACCGAGTTCGAGAAATATCGCGCACTCCCACCCGATAGATTTCCAATTCCTGCAACAGCGGATGGCGGCCGTCTGGGGAGAGCAAAATCTCTGCTGTTCCCGCGCCAACTGTACCCAAACCTAACAAACCAATTTTGAAAGCCACGACTTTGACCCGTAGAAACTCAATTAAGCCACAACCATTGTAGGCTATTGGCGTACCGGAGCAATCAAAATAGTATTGTAGGGTACGCATTCCCTACCTTATATCAAATCGGTTAGCATCGGAATAGTAAATTCAAGTTGACTGTTGACAGTCAACCGTCAACAGTCAACCGTCAACAGTCAACATCACCTGACGGTGTAACCGGAAATGATATTACAAGTCGGATATAATTGCCCTACAAACAATTGTAGGGCGAGCCAAGCCCACCCTACAAATCAGATTAAATCAGGTAACACATTAATAAGTTTCAACGTGCCAACGGTGTTCTTTCTTCAACTGTTTTTGATACGCAGCCCAGTCAACACCGTACTTGCTAGACGCGGCCGACATTCCCTCATCAATTCCGCCTTCCATGCCCTTCAAACCGCAGATATAAGTGTGAGTATTCGGCTTTTGAACCAATTCCCACAATTGGTCTGCGTTCTCTTGAATCCGGTTTTGAATGTACATCTTGCCGCCGTCAGCATTCTTTTGCTCGCGGCTGATGGCATAAGTCAAGCGGAAATTATCGGGGAATTCTTGTTGCAATTGCTCCAACTCTTCCTTATACAGAATGTTGGGAGTGTAAGCAACACCAAAGAACAGCCAAGCTAAACCTTTGAATTTGTAATCGGGATTGTTCTCTTTAAACATCCGCCACAAATACGCCCGGAAAGGAGCAATACCCGTACCCGTAGCCATCATAATCACGGTGGCCTCCTCATCGTCAGGCAATAACATTTCCTTGCCTACAGGGCCGGTGATTTTGACATCATCTCCAGGTTGCAAAGCGGTGAGAAAAGTCGAACAAACACCAAAGACTTTTTCACCGGTTTCTGGGCTTTTGTACTCTAGGCGGCGGACGCACAGAGAGACTGTTTTGTCGTCTACATCGTCTCCGTGACGGGTGGAGGCGATCGAATACAGCCGAATTTTGTGAGGTTTGCCGTTCTTATCAGTGCCATCTGGAATAATGCCAATACTTTGACCTTCCAGATAGTGCAGATTGCCTCCAGAGATGTCAAATTTGACGTGACGGACTGTGCCTTCGCCGCCTTCTCTGACTAATTCTTCTGTAGAAATGCACTTACCAATATAGGGATTGGCCGGCTTGTAGAGGTTGACAGGAACCTGAACTTTTTCCTTGGCTTGAGTCATGGGCTTAGTTTTTTCTCCAGATTTCTGACTCTGTAGCCCTGCTTCTGGTGCGACTTTGCCGTTATTAGTTTCGGGAGCGCCGTTTAAGGGGCGGATGCTGATGATTCTTCCACCCATGCGAGCAATTCTGCGCATTTCCTGATTCATGCGATCGTAGGGCACGGAGATAAATACGCTGCCGCTACGGCGAATCGGGTTACTTGTTTGGTCAGTTGCTTTGCTCTGACGCATACCCTCCACTTCGTAAACAAAGATGCGGCTGCCTGATTCTGAGTTGGCCGCTACACCAGATATGCTCGGGCTGTACATTTGTTGCTTGTCCTTCACGATACAGAGTTATAAAGAGAGAGAATGTGACGTTAGACTCAATTTACTTTTTTTTTAAGGCCATCTAGACTAATTGGCCACGCCAATCTTTGGGCCTTCCCACGCCGGCGGGAGTGTCAAGTTGCGATCGCTCGCGTCTGGAATTTCCAATTAGCCGAACATCACGCTTGCCGAGTCCGGCTGCGTTCAGGTGTTGACCTATAGCTATTGTTGTCTGCGTACTGCCAATATTTTACCCGATCGGGGGATCTGCCCCGATAAGTCCTTCTGATTTGGGGAGCGCCCCACCAGAGCGAGGAAGATTCGAGCAGTTTAATGAGGTTGAGCTTGTAGGGGGCGGACGCATTCTGGTAAGATTAACCGCTAAAGTTAGTATTAATTACTTGCCTTGAAGATTGCTTGGGTCTTTCCGGGCAGGCAGTCAACTCACTGCTGTATGCTGGTGAGAACTCGATCCTCTCGGGGTAGCACAGCAGCACAAAGCCTGCTTGTCGCTACCTGCGGGCTGAAATTTTGTGGAATCTAGACTTGAGTTAGTTAGTAAACAGTGATTTTGTTAGAGGGAAACTATGACCAGTAAGCCGGATCGCGTGGTTTTAATTGGCGTTGCCGGAGATTCCGGATGCGGAAAATCTACTTTTTTACGCCGATTGACAGATTTGTTCGGGGAAGATTTCGTGACTGTAATCTGCCTCGACGACTATCACAGTCTCGATCGCAAGCAGCGCAAGGAAACAGGGATTACTGCCCTTGACCCCAGAGCCAACAATTTTGACCTGATGGCCGAGCAAATGAAGGCCCTCAAAGAAGGTCACGCAATCGACAAGCCGATCTACAACCACGAAACCGGTATGATCGACCCGCCTGAAAGGGTAGAGCCGAATCACGTGATTGTGATTGAGGGGCTGCATCCCCTGTACGACGAGCGAGTTCGATCGCTCCTCGACTTCAGCGTCTACCTCGACATCAGCGACGAAGTAAAAATTGCTTGGAAAATCCAGCGCGACATGGCGGAACGGGGCCACCGTTACGAAGACGTGCTGTTTGCGATCAATGCTCGCAAACCGGATTTTACCGCCTACATTGACCCGCAAAAGCAATATGCTGATGTGGTAATTCAAGTGTTGCCAACCAACTTGATCAAAGATGACAAAGAGCGGAAAGTTCTGCGGGTGCAGATGATCCAGCGCGAAGGCGTCGCCAATTTTGAGCCTGCGTATTTGTTTGACGAAGGTTCAACAATTAACTGGGTTCCTTGCGGCCGCAAGCTGACTTGTTCCTATCCCGGAATTAAGATGTACTACGGGCCTGATGCTTTCTACGGTCACGAAGTCTCGATTTTAGAAGTAGATGGTCAATTCGAGAATCTCGAAGAAGTTATTTACATCGAAAGCCATTTGAGCAAGACTTCTGCGAAGTATGAAGGCGAGTTAACTCACCTGTTACTCCAGCACCGCGAATATCCTGGTTCTAACAATGGAACTGGTTTGTTCCAAGTGTTAGTCGGGTTGAAGATGCGGGCGACTTACGAGAAGTTGACTGCAAAAGAAGCGAAAGTGGCTGTTAGTGTTTAGAACGCAGACATGAAAGATTTGGGAGGCGCAATTGCGCCTCTTTTTTTGTGGAGAAATGAACCGCAGAGGGCGCAGAGTAGAGTTAGGGGAGGGGGTGTGGAAGGAGAGATTTTAAGAAGGTTTTTCCGGCTTCATGGAGGTCGCTATCTAGGGAAAAAGTTAGACTGCGAACTCGGATAGCGCCATGTTTTATGTCTAGTGGCTTTGTGAGTTGTTGCGGGTAGACGAGAATTGCATTTTGGCACTTTAAGGCATTTGCGTAAGCAACTATTTGATGACGGTCATCACTGCCTACTTTATCGGGAGCTTTGTATTTTGTATCGAGGACGTATTGGACTTTACCTGTTTCTATGTCGCACAGCAGTAAGTCAATGCGATCGAAATAGTTTTGGTCATGTGTGACTCGGTGTTGTTGTTTGACAAAAAAGCCTTTTGGTGTATTTGCTTTGAGCCATTCAGCGACAAATTGTTCATATAAATTGGCCATGTCTATGAGAAAAGGGAGCATTTCGCGATCGCCTGTTTCGTGACTAGGCCGTGTGTTATCTAAAAAAAATCGACATAAGGCGTGTAAAAGTTGATAATCTTGATTCAAACGGTGATAATTTCTATCAATACAAGCTTCTGATTTAAAAGGTTTTAATGTAACAAATCCTTGGAGTGCGTGAAAGGCTTTTCGCACAGTGGATGAAACAGATTCACCGCACAAACCGCTGCGGCCAATGATGAAAAGTGTCCAAGCGAGTATTTGATTATCTTCGATGTCGCCTGTTTGTTCGTGATAGTGGCATTTTAGTTTAACATCCCAAGGTTTTTGCAGGGCTGACCGCAAATCGACGCGGCCGCGAATGTAGGCGAGTCTTTCGGTTTTGGATAAGTAATCGCGATATAATCCTTTGCGACAGCGTTCTAGAATTTTTTGGGCAAGAATGTTAGCTAATTCCTCGTAAATTTCTTCTAAAGATTGGCACTGAATCGATCCTTGAAGAAATTTTATCTGGTAGCCATAGTCAAGCATTCCGAAGAGGTTGTTTATGGGAACCTTTGGGCGGATGGCGATGTGAAATTCTGGAGTGATGGGAATGTTGCCAACTTTGCCTTTAGATTTTAAGCGCCATTTATATTTAGTTTTAGGGTTGGGAAATTCTATATCGATTTCCTTGTCATAATCTTTGTGTATTTTTTCTCCTACTAATTCGGGGATGGAGTCTTGTTCAAAAGTTTCTAATTGATATTCTGTAAGTTCGATAATTCGGGGAGAGCCTGGTTTCATAATTTTGGTGGATGTAGTAACGCCACCCTATCGGCGTTAATGACGGCGTTAGATTGTCAATAGCCCAATTTTTTCTTGATATTCTCCCAGAGAAATTCCTTCATTTGTGCCTGGTTATCAAAGAAGTATTCTTCGAGGTATGGCTCAATTTCCATTTTCCAAATATCTTGGATGTCTTCAGCTAAGGTTTTTGTCAAAAAGAAGGAGATGCCTAGTTCATAGTGTTTGTTGTTAATTGCGCGATTGACATCTTCTAGAATGTTAGTTAATTTATCAACTGGAAAACCTGTTTCCTCTCTTTGGTGATACTGTCGCAGGACTTCATAATTGGGATAAACTGGCATGAATGCGAAGCGGCGGCGGAGTGCGTTATCTACTAAGGCAATAGAACGGTCTGCTGTGTTCATTGTGCCGATAATGCGGACATTTTTAGGTATTCTAAATTGTTGACCGCTGGCTAATTTAACGGTGCGATCGCGGTCATCAAGCAAATACATTAACTCTCCAAATACCTGAGATAAATTTGCACGATTAATTTCATCAATAATGAGAACGCAAGTGCCTTGACAAGACTCAGCTTTTTTGCAAAATCCGATGAATCTACCGGGAACTATGGGATAGGTCAATTGCCCATCTTGACTTTGCGGGCGGATGCCTTGAATGAAGTCTTCATAGGTATAAGCTGGATGAAATTGGATAATGCCTGAGAAACCGTCACCACAACCGATTAAATGTTTGGCTAGTTTTTCGGCAATGAAAGTTTTTCCGGTTCCGGGCGGGCCTTGTAATATGGCTTGTTTCTTGCGGTGGATAGCCTGTATCCATATCTTGAGTTCTGTTTCGTTCAAGCCAGTTTCTTCCGCACAGTTGGATAGAGTATATTTTGGATTTAGCTTTGATTCATTGACTAAGGAATACAAGGGGTCATTGATAGCCGTCTTTTGAGCGTCTAAAGTTGCTAACAAAGGTAGTGCCCTGAAGGAAAGGATCAGAGTACGTTATGATTAGAGAAGTGTTTGCCATAGCGTGATATGACATTAGAA
>NZ_JAUBTB010000170.1:0-7232 GCF_036704965.1 Microcoleus sp. F10-B2
CTGCTTTCTATTATGCCATCAGCTTAGCCTGACAATTGTCTGAGTATTTATACTGATTGCCAAAGTGGGATGCTCCCGCCGGAAAGCCGATCGCCGTTCTCGAACCCACGCCCACAACATGAGAATCTTTAAAACCTTCCGATAAAGGAGACAGCCAAACTTTCCCCCCTTTAACCAATCTCGGCCCGCAAGTCAAAGAAAACCAATATTGACTCCAATCCAGCTTACGTTTACTGGGCCTGGCACCTTACAAATAACCTCTCGCTTTACCCTCATCAATAACTCTGACGGCTAACGGTGAAGTTTTGCGACTGCCGATAACGTCTGTTGCCAAACCGACCAAACTCGCTAGTCAGTTCCAACTGAGATGTTGCACCATTGTCAATAAGCCTTTGATGAACGGGCTCTGGGGCCCTTTCCACAAGAGGAAAATCTACTCTTTGTGGAACAGGCCGGAAAGCCTGTTCTTGAGAATGGTACCCGATGTGAGTTCCAACCGAGTGGTTAGCTGCGGCTTGAGTAGCATAGAAGTAAAAAATCTGTGCCTTTAACTACTTTTTGAGCAATTGTTATGATATCTTAACTTTACCGGAGGCTAGTTCAGACAATTTAAGAAGCCTGGTTATCAAGTAACCTGATTTATGATTGACAGTAAAAAAATTCGACTGAAATGGGAAAGTTATTGGTTTAAAACCTTTGGGAGATGGCGATCGTGTCCATTGACCTGCCCAGTAGACAGACCTCATCCTCGGCATATTTTTTGGAGTTGGATTGGCAGTTTTTTGGCAATTACTGCAACGTCCTATCTGGCTGTAAAAACTAATTCTCCTTTACTAATGGCTCCGTTTGGCGCTACAAGCGTTCTGATCTTTGGTGTCCCTGACAGCCCTTTGGCTCAACCCCGGAATGTCATTGGGGGCAATTTCTTAGCTGCTCTCACCAGTTTAATGATTCTGCATTTTCTCGGTTCTTCTCCCTGGGCGATGGGAATGGCTGTTTCTAGTGCGATCGGAATTATGCAGATTACCAGGACTCTACATCCCCCTTCGGGAGCAGTTGCCTTAGTCGTCATGATGACCAAACCAGACTGGAAATTTTTGCTAACACCTGCTTTTGAGGGATCGATAATCTTGGTCTTGTGCGCCGTCATCTTTAATAATTTAGCGGCAGAAAGGACGTATCCCCAGCACTGGTTATAGCCTTGTCTCTAATGATTTCATCCTTCCCTCGGGAGCACCACCCAAAATATGGATGCTCCCTCGATTCCTTCTTCCTTCTTCGTTCTTTCTGCCATCCGTTACATCCCGATTCAGTGCGCGTTGCCGAACTTCCTTCTGCTAGATCGATCGAAAAACACGGATTTGTCCGGCGTTGGTCGAGCTCCCTTTTGAAAGCGTTCCCAGGACTCCTTTAACTGAGCCGGCGCCGGATATTCTTTATCGTAAACCACCAGGACATTCGTCAAATTCCGTCCCGGCGGCAATAAAATCTGCCCTTGATGAGCCAAACCCACGGAAGCGCCCCCGTCCAAATTCATCGCTTCAAAACAGCCAATCGCCTGCATAACTTTAGCTTCTGCTTCCAAAGACAAACTATCAAGAAAAGTCACCAAAAATAACTTATCTCTGGAAGCCGGAAAGCCGATCGCCGTTCTCGAACCCACGCCCAAAACACGAGCATCTTTAAAACCTTCCGACAAAGGAGACAGCCAAACTTTCCCCTGTTTAACCAATCTTGGCCCGCAAATCAGAGAAAACCAATGTTGACTCCAATCCAGCTTACCTTCGATTCTCGCCGTCACCATTTCCAATTGATTTCCCGCTTTAATTCCCAAAGTCGTGCCGTAATTTTCCCATCGGCTGTATTTCAGAAACTTACCCGCCGCCACCATATTTCCCAGCACAGATTTCTGCTCATCTTTATCAAAAAAAGTCCCGTTAGCAACAACAGCAGCCCGGTAACGCGCGACCATATTTTCAAAAGGTTCGTCGCCCCGCGTTACTTTAGAAGTATTTGCAAAATCGGCATTATTAGCTAACCCAATTGTGAGATAAACTTCGGGGTCTGCGAGGTCAATAGTTGTGAGATAAAAACTTGCGCCAGCTACATTTTGGCGGCTGACTTGTACGGGTTTTGCTTGCTTAGGAGAACGTTTGATAATTTGAGGTTGAGACGGCTGCACAGCAGGAGAATTTTCGGGCGATTTTACAATAGGATTACTCGGCAGAGGTTGATTGGTTTTTGCAGATTTTACAATCGGATTGTTAGGGAGATGTGGAGGAGTTTGATTGGATTCTATACTGGATAAAAAAGCGAGTGACTTTTGCCACAGTTGACCCGCCAGAGTCAAGAAACTATCTCGATTTTGGGCGATCGCAAAATAGTCAGCCACAACCCGCGCCAAAGCTAAGCCCGTTAAAAATAAAAAAGTGCGCCGCAGCATCGGGCGACAACCTTCAGACTGTTTGCGTTTAGACATAAAAAAAATCTCAGCTAGGATAGCGAACAGTTTTCTATGGCTGTGACTACAATCAATGGGCGATCGCGCGAATTCTGAAACTACCAGTAGCAGGGTGCGCCGGGCCGCGCACCTTACCACTAATTCAAAACTCAAAACTATTTCCCTAGCCGGTATTCCGCATCCCCGCAGCAATTCCATTAATCGTCAGCAGAGCTCCCCGCAACAATTCACCCTTGCTGTAACGCGAGTGAATCACCCCCGGAACCCCGCCACTACCGTGCTGCCGCAAGCGTTTCAGCAGCGAAACCTGCAACAAACCCAAAGGCACAATCGTCGCATTTCGCAACTGCACCGATCGCTGTAGCGATGGATCTTCGTCCAACAAACGTTGGTGTCCGGTAATCGTTAAAACCAAATCGCGAATCAAGTGAAATTCGGCAGCAATTTGATCGAATAAAGCCTTAAAACGCTCCTTATCAGCAGGCAAAGCTAACTCCCGCACGTAATGTTCTGCAATCTGCAAATCCACCTTAGATAAAGTCATTTCCACCTTAGAAATTACCATTCTAAAAAACGGCCATTTCAAGTAGAAATACTGCAAAAGTTTCATGTGTTCTTCCGGTTCCTCCAGCAAAAACTCTTGCAAAGCCGTACCGACACCGTACCAAGAAGGCAGCAAAAAGCGGCTTTGAGTCCAGCTAAACACCCACGGAATTGCTCGCAAACCGCTGATGTCTTTTTTGCCGCCGCGCCGGGCAGGACGAGAACTAATTTGCAACTGGCTGATTTCTTGAATCGGGGTAACTTGGTGGAAGAAATCAACTAAATCCGGCTGTTCGTAGATTAAATGGCGGTAGTGCGATCGCGATCTCGCCGACAACTCCTCCATAATCTCATTCCAAGGGTCGATGCCATCAAAACCAGTGTGCAGCAAACTAGCTTGAATTACCGCCGTCGCCACAGTTTCCAAATTGTAAAGCGCCAACTCCGGCAAAGAATATTTAGAAGCCAAAACCTCGCCTTGTTCAGTAATCTTAATGCGCCCGCTAATACTCTTTCCAGGCTGAGCCAAAATTGCCTTGTAAGCAGGCCCGCCGCCGCGCCCTACAGAACCGCCTCGGCCGTGAAAAATCCGCAACTCCACACCGTGTTTTTCCGCAACCATTTGCAAAGCCTTTTGAGCTTTGTGGATTTCCCAATTACTGCTGAGGAAACCCGAATCTTTATTGCTGTCGGAATATCCCAGCATCACCTCTTGCAATTTGACAGTTTCGATTGGACATTGGATATTTTCTTCGCTTTTTTCCGCTATTTCCTGCGCGTATCCTCCTGTTAGCAAAGCTCGATAAAGCGGCAAATCAAAGATTTGCTGCATTACTTCCGGCGCTTTTTTCAAATCTTCCACAGTTTCAAACAGGGGAACTACTTGAATGCTGCTAATTCCTGTCGCCGGATCGTAAAGTCCGGCTTCTTTTGCTAACAGCAAAACTGCCAGCAAATCGCTGACATCGTGGCTCATGCTGATGACGTAAGTTTGGCAAATTTCCGGGCCGAACTCCTGGTGCATTTGCCGCAATATTCGGAAGGTATTGATCGTCTCGCAAGTTTTGGGAGAAAAAGGCAATTCTGCTGGAATTAAAGGGCGGCGAGTTTGCAGTTCTGTTGCGAGCCAAATAATTCGATCGCATTCCGACATTTGATTGTAAGACTTGGGCAAAATTTGCAAGTATTCAGCAATTTCGCTCAAAGCGTCGGAGTGTACTGTGGACTCTTGGCGGATATCCAGGTAAGCCAGATTAAACCCGTAAATTTCTACTTGGCAGACCAAATTTTCCAAGTCCCGACAGCTCAAACCTGTTTCCACTAAATTGCGCTCGATGAGCTGCAACTCGGCTAAAAACTCAGCGCCCGATCGATAAAGCCCCGACATTCCGGGATTTTCTGACAAAGCTTCGCGTTCCCGCTGCAACTCGTCTCCTTTGTAGAGCCGCCAATTGCGATCGCGCGTATTTTCCAGCCGCTGGAGTACGTAAGCCAGCTTCAGGCGATAAGGTTCTTGGCGGTAGCGAATCGCCCACTGCTCGTAAACATCCGGGAATTCCGATTTGTCGCGATCGAGAGATTCCAGCAATTCCGGGAGCACGTCGCTCCAGTGCAGCGACAGACTCAACAGCTCGTTGAGCCGCTTCACAGCGGAGATGTACTTCTCTACCACTAAGTGCCGCTGATAGCAAGCCGTTTGCCAAGTTACCTTAGGAGTCACAGAAGGATTACCGTCCCTGTCCGATCCCACCCACGAACCGAACTTGCAAAAATTGTAACTCGGGGGTTTCAGATAAGGATAAGAAGCGTGCAGAGCTTGCTTGAGGCGGTGGTAGAGTTCGGGAATAGCATCAAACAGCACTTCCTCGAAGTAGTGCAGAGTGTACTCCACCTCATCAAGAACAGTCGGCTTGAACTGGTGCAGTTCGTCAGTGCGCCACCAGAGGCGAATTTCTTCCATCAGTTGCTCTTGGAGAGCGGCCGCTTCCCAGCAAGACACCGGGTAAGGGCTTGAAGAGTCTGCCCCGATCACCTGAAATTTTTCGTCAACTTGGTCTAGCTGTTGGAGAATTTTCGCCATCCGCCGCTGCTTGGTGCGGATCGTGTGGCGGACAATTTCCGTGGGGTGAGCTGTAAATACCAAGCGGATGTCTAACTGATCGATCAAGCGCTGGATTTGCTGGCTCGGCACGTTCAAGCGCAGCAGCATCGGGAACAGTTGGTGAAAAGTGCCGGCATCTCGGGCGATCGTCTCGCTGCTGTCTGCACCGCGAGGAGCCATTTGGGCGGGGCCAGGGCCTTCCCTGTGGCGCGGGCGATCGGGCGCATCCGTTGCTTGTCCGGGCAGCTTAGAAAACATCCGCCCACCAGCGTCGTTGCTGCTAGCGTAAGCTAGCTGTTGGTCTCGCTGTTCGTAGTGCTGTTCGACAATGTTGATCAACTGAAAATACAGTGCAAAAGCCCTAGCGGCGCGGATGGCGGCGTTGAGGTCGAGCTTTTCGATTAGCTGTACGACATTAGACTCGCGAAAGTGAGTGGCTTGTCCCTCGGCGGAATTGACCGATCGCATTTGTTGGAGCAAATCCACCAATTCCTGCCCGCACTCCTGTCGCAGCACCGATTCCCACAAGTCCTCTACAACTTTGAGGCGATTTCGCAGAAACAGGTCTGATTTTGAGTAAGCGGGAGAATGGGAAATAGATGTTGCATCAATAGCCTGTTCTGAAGACTGGAGGACTGAACTCATCGGGCTGTTCCTCAATAGCTGCGGGTGTCAAGAAAATTGTATGGTTTAGTTTCGCCTAAAACACTTTTGTTTGCAGTCAAATCTGAGACAACTTCTTGCAACGTAGAAAGTAGAAGGCACTTATGTACAAAGTATAAGGAAAGATTAATTCTTAGACCACAGATTGTACCTATTGTCAAGCTTTCATATCACTTTACTGGCGATTTTAGATTTTAGACGATCGGCGTGAGACGTTCGGCCAGGGGTCAGTGGAGTCGCGCTAAGTCGAACAATTTGAGATTTACTCCCAAGATGAATCTGGGAAGTTGAACTAGGGTCGAAAATTTTTATCTGTCCCCGACAGGAGTACGTGGCACCGTATCCGTTTTTGGGCGGGGTCAAAAAAATTAACTTCTAGCTGCAGCATCCTTCCTTGGGCTTTCTAATCCTGTGATTGAGGAAAGTTGAGCACGGGGAGGCGCGAACCCCGAAAGACTTCTTCGCTTTCAACGCCGATCGACGCAACAAACTCAGCAGCAGCTTTAGCCACCACCAACCCGCCCAGCATGGGTAAGGCGACCAAGCTCAATAAAATGTCTGAGGGAACTGGCAACTTTGGACTGTTAGGTGTTTTAGTTTTGAGCAAGTCTTGGTTTTCCGACGGCATAAATTTCTCCTGTGTCAATCCGTAATCCTCAGTTTACAAGGCCAATAATCATCTTGACCGAAAATTTGGGTGCAAGCCCCGTCCTTTTAGGACGGCTTTAAGTAGACTTCTTGAAAAAGCGTTTCAACGTTTGCTCATGGTTGTGGTAGAGTCAGGTAGGAGGATAGAGCAAATGTTTCATTTAGTCTACGAATTCAAACTCAAACCAACGGCAGGACAAATAGCAATCTTTGAAGATTGGCTAGAACAATGCCGTCGCGTATACAACTACGCATTGGCAGAACGTAAACATTGGTTTGAGTCTCGTAGTTGTCGAATTAACGCTTGCTCTATCCGATCTGAGTTCATCATTCGGGCCGAAACAAAACGACCAACTTATGCAAGCCAGTGCAAAAGTTTAACTACGGCTAGGGCAAACATACCCACATTGGCTGCCGTCGCCGTACACGTCCTACAGCAAACACTGAAAAGGCTTGAAAAAGCGTTTGTGAGTATGTGAGAACAAAAACACGGTTTCCCCCGCTTTAAGAAAGCAGGAACAATGCGATCGTTTGTGTTCCCACAATTGGGGGTTAACCCCGTCCAAAATCAAGCGGTGAAGCTCCCTAAAATTGGTTTGGTTAAGTTCCATCAATCACGGACTATCCCTGATGGTGCAACGATTAAGCAAGCAAGGATAGTCCGTAGGGTTAGCGGTTGGTACGTGATGTTAACCCTACAATGGGACGTTTCAGTACCCACTCTAATGCCCCACGGTGAAGCAGGGTAAGAGCATCTCAATTAGGCTTGACACAAGGACTCAGAAGAATCTAATGTAGGGTCAAGAAAACAAGAAA
>NZ_JAUBTB010000171.1:0-7019 GCF_036704965.1 Microcoleus sp. F10-B2
AGCCTAAAAGTGTTTGGCTTCCAAGTTTTCACAACTGATAAAGAAATCCGACCCACATCTGCGGAATGTGGGTTTTACCGTGAGGATCTCATGCTGGCTAGGGCTAAAAGAATATCAAGTGAGCAGCAGGAAAAGCCTGAATCGACATTTGATATTAGTATTTTGTGCTTATACTTTTATCATTTGGCATCAGTTAACAGGAGGATTACGTCGGCAGTGGGTTAAGCAACCTTTAACGACATTTACGCTCTGCCTTATTAGCTTTTAGAAAAGCTATATCTTACAGATTTTTTGGCTGGTTGCAAGAAAATACGGACGTATTTGCTTCTGAGAAAGCCAGTTTTGGCTTTATTTGGGATTAAAACTTGTTTAAGTCCTGTTAAGTCCACAGCGAGGAGAACCCAGAAGAAGACTTTTAAACTCATTAGTCTTCTGACCGAAGACTTAAGCTATTAGCCAGGGACTTAAGTCCCTGGCGGACTGGAGGCTTAAGTTGTCACCAATGAGCAGAGCCGGGAAACGAGGGTAACGAGGGAATTTAACTTGCCGATAAAATCTCTTCGAGTGCTAATTTCAACGTCGGATATTGATATTGAAAACCGCTAGCTAAAGTTTGTTTGGGCAACACTTTTTGACCTTCCAGAACAACTTTAGCGCCGTCTCCCAACAGCATTTCTAAAGCAAAACTTGGCACCGGCAACCAAGAAGGCCGCTGCAAAACTTCCCCTAAAGTTTGACACAATTCATTCATCCGCACCGGATTCGGTGCTGTCGCATTCAAAACGCCTTGAACTTGCGAATTTAGCAAAGCGTACAAAATTAAATCAACCACATCCTCGCGGTGAACCCAAGAAAACCACTGTTTTCCTGTCCCAATCGGCCCGCCTGCAAATAGTTTAAAAGGTGGCAGCATTTTTGCCAGCGCGCCTCCCATTCCCAAAACTATCCCCAGCCGCAAAATTGCTAGCCGCGTTCCCGCATTTTTTGCAGGTTGGGCGGCTGCTTCCCAGTCTTTGCACACTGCGGCTAAAAAATCGTTTCCCGCGAGGCTCGTTTCGTCAAACTCAGCGGTTTCGCTGGTTCCGTAATAGCCGATCGCCGATGCGCTAACTAACACAGAAGGCCTAGGATTAGCATTGACGATCGCCTCCACCAATTTTGCCGTCGTCAGTTTGCGACTGTCGAGAATTTCTTGCTGGCGCGCCTGGGTCCACCTTTCCTCCGCAATCGGAACCCCCGCTAAATTGACAACACCATCGCAGCCCGCGATCGACTTTTGCCAATCACCAGACTCCGCTGGAGTGTAGGCGACAACTTCCAAATTCGGATAAGCTGAAGCCGGAAAAACTCGGCTAGCCTTCGCCGCATCCCTGCTCAAAACCACCACTTGATTTCCCGCAGCTTGCAGCTTCTCCACCAGCCGGCTACCTACAAATCCCGTTGCTCCCGCGATCGCTACTTTCATTTTTTACCCGCAATGCACATCAACAGTAGTTTAGACGATCGTCCAAACTTGTTTTGAATTATACAAAAATCAAGAGCAGCCTCGATCGCCTCCACACAAGCCAAGTGTATTTTCATTAAACTGATAAAGGACGCGAGGATTAAAAACAATGCCTGCAAAAAAACCAAAGCTTCTAATTGCTGCCTCCATCGTCGCAGCAGGTAGCGCCGCGGTCTACTTTTACTTCCAGGGTTTGAAGAACAAAGTATTCAACCCTCAAGACAGCGCCAAAGTTATACCTGACGAAGCCATGATGGCCGCGTTCATCTCCCCCAATCCCCAAGCGCTGGCCGAGTTGCAGCGATTTGGCACCCCTGGGGCTCAAAAGTTGGTCGGTCAGGGTTTGAACGCCTTTCAAGAACAAAGCTTGGCAGGCACTCAAATTGACTTTGACAGGGACTTAAAGCCTTGGTTAGGGGGGGTGATGGTCGCTTTGCTGCCCCCTGATGCTGCGGCGAAAACCGAGCCTCCTAAGCTGCTGGTTGTAGTCAGCGTCAACAATAAAATTAGCGCTTGGAATTTTGCGAATAAATTAAAATCTCAGCCCGGTGCAACTACTCAAGAAACCGAGTATAAAGGAGTTAAAATTTATGAGATTGCAGAGCCAACTGGCAAGCGCTACAGTGTGGCTTTGCTGAACGACCAATTAGTGATGGCTCCTTTGAAAAAGCCTGTGGAATTGGCGATCGATACTTTTAAAGGAGAACCCTCCCTCGCTACGCAGCAGAGCACAACTAAGTTTTTTGCAGAGAGTGCTGGTGTCAAGAATCCGATCGCAACTGTTTATATTGCTGACTATCCTGCGGCAATTGAGCAATTGAAAGCTAATTTGCCCGCAGATATCCAGTTGCCTTGGACCGTGTTTTCGCAGTTCAAACAAGTCAAGTCTTTGGTTGCGGGAATTGGGGCGGACAGTGAGGGATTGAGGGTAAAAACTATTGCTCAGTTAGACCCTAAATTCGTTCAGCAAAATCCACAATTGGCATCGAAATTGTTGCCCAGATTTCCGGATGAAACTATTGCTTTAGTCGGCGGCAAGGGAATAGATAAAATTTGGTCGCAAGCAACCGCCGAGGCACAAGATAGCCCGGAAGTTGACAGGGGAGTTCAGCAGGTGAGGGATAGTTTTAAGCGGTTGGATTTGGATGCGGATCGGGATGTTTTTGGTTGGATGAACGGGGAATTTGCGATCGGGGCGATCGGTTCCAATCAAGGCATTTTGTCTCAATTGGGCATGGGGGCGGCGATGATTTTTGAAACCAGCGATCGCCCTGCCGCCGAAGCAACCTTGAAAAAACTCGATGCGATCGCCAAAAGCAATCCTACAGTCAGCGTCGCCCCTAGAACCGTTGAGGGCAAAGAGGTTACGGAGTGGCAAATACCCCAGCAAGGCACTTTATTCGGGCACGGTTGGCTGAATGAAAATTCTGTGTTTGTAGCTTTCGGCGGGCCTTTAGTTGATGTGATTACTTCGACGCCACCGCAACCGCTAAGCAGCAGTCCGAGTTTTCAGGCGATCGCCACTTCTTTACCGCAAGCCAACCAAGGTTACTTTTATATAGATATGGAAAAAACCATGTCTTGGGCTAACCAATATTTGCTCGCAGTACAGCCAAATTTAGTTTCGCCGCCCGTCGCTGAATTCCTCAATTCTCTCCGAGGAGTTAGCGTAGTTACAGCTTCTACACAACCGACAACTGCTCAGCTTGAGATGCTTTTTGCCTTGAAGAAATCTAACAATTAGCTAATCGGGAATCAGTAATTCTTCCTTCTATCCTTCTATCCGTTAAATCCCTTACACTGCTTCATGGCCGGACTTGCTTCTGACAAAAAAAGTTGACAAAAAAAAGTTGCTGCCTCTCTAGGGAGGGCAGCTACTCAAATAAAGCATCTTAAAGTCTCTCAAAACTTCAGAATTAACCTTCAGACATTCCCGATTTATTCGGCAATTGCAAATCATCCGGATCTACATAGTGACAAACTGCTTTGTCCATGCAAATCAATGCCCAGCCGGACTTATCAATGCTCATCAACTTGTAAGAAGCGGGCTGAATAAAGAAACCTTTGTGGTTGCGGGTTGCTGGCTTGATGTTAACGTGGCTTTCAGTGCTCATGTCTTTACAACTCCTAGTATTATGGTAGTGAAGTATGAAAACCGCTGAGCGGATTTGTCAATCGTCTAAGTTTTCAAATACTAGCATTGACTTCCTGAGTTTTCCATAAAGTTATTTATTGATTTATTACGATGTCGTAATAAACCGCAAAGCCGATTCCCTCGATCCCCGCCCCCCGATTGACTTGTTTGAGCGGTTACGGCTCAAAAAGCCACTGCTTAACGCGGGCGAGACTCTTCCAGTCCGGTTTTCTGCTTAATCCTTCTTCAAAATTTTTTTTAACTTCGTCGAGCAACTCTTCGGAAGCCATCAGGAGTTGCTGAGCGACTTCTACGTGGGGGCGCACTCCTTTCTCTTTGAGGTCGAGGATCGCGACTGCGAGGTTGATGCGAGCTTGCGGGTCGTGAGGGTTCAATTTAACGGCCGTTTTGGCTGCCTTTTGAGCCGGTGCGGGTTTATTTTCCAACAGGTAGAGCCACGCGAGGCTAGCCCAGGCATTGCCATTTTTGGGAGCTTTCTCGCACACTTCTTTAAACACGGGGATCAGGTTAGCGGGGGCTTCGCCAGCTTGGTAGCGATCGAAACCGTCTTTAAACAATTCTTCAGGGGTCATTCGATTTTAGATTTTGGATTTGAGATTTTAGATGGAAAAGAGCATTGGGTGCGGGACGCAGCAAGGCAGTCCGAGGCATTCTCAGCAATTAGCAATTACCAATCCCCAATGCCCTATTTTCCAATTTATGTAGAAAAAGAACTGCCACAGCCGCAAGTTTGAGTGGCGTTGGGGTTAGTAAACTGAAAGCCGCCCCCGATCATAGCATCGCTGAAGTCGAGAACCAAACCGTAGAGATAAAGAAGGCTCTTGCGATCGCACACTACCTGGAAACCGTCGTAGTCGAACACTTCATCGTCGGCTTTCACAGTGCTCGGATCTGCGAAATCCATCACGTAGGACATTCCAGAGCATCCGCCCTGGCGCACCCCTACCCGCAAGCAGAGGTCTTTACCTTGTTTTTCTCTCAGAGCTAAAACTTGACGGAGAGCAGAGTCCGTCATTTGAATGCCCCGCTTTTGTGAAATGGCTTGAGTCATAATTTGCCGAACTCCTGATACTGTTTAATGCTAAGAGTTTGATCTTATTCGTCCATTGTACAGGCATTCGTCAGAAGGCACAGGGCTAGATGCTGAAGGCAGAATTTTTAGGTTTTAATTTTTAATTCCCGTGGAGCCTCGTTCCCAAGCTCGATGTCCTCTCCCCCTATAGGGTTTATGATTGAGAAGCAGCGGTTGACCGGCTACCGGCACCGCAACAATGCTTCACCCAACGGGCTTACTCTATGGCAGCGCTGAATCGCTCTACTCTTCGTCGGCTACAAAACTTACCTCAAATTCCCAGCGTGTGGGAGGGCGATCGCCGACCCTTATCTAATGCTGACTCGCACATGATGCTAGATGACGATGACGTTCTAGAAGCTGGTGGCGAGTGCATTCTCTGGGTGGATGGCTCCGAAGGAGTCGTGAGGGCTATGGACATGGTAGGCCCAGATGCCGGCCCAGAGGCGATCGTCCGGGCCCTGCTACGAGCAATGGAACATCCCCAAAGTCCGGCTCCCGCAGTCCGCCCCCAAAAAATAGTAGTCAAAAACCGAGAAATTCAATTTTATCTGCGGGGCGTACTTCAAGATTTAGGCATTTCCATTGACTACGTGCCGGAATTGCCCTTAATTGACGAAATATTTCGCGGCATGGAAGAGGTCGCCATCAACAGACCTCCTGATTTGCCCCCTCAGTATGCTGAAGTTTTAATGGAAAAAGCTGCTCAAATTTGGCAAGACGCTCCGTGGCGGACTTTGAGCGAACACCAAATTATATCTATTGAAATCAATCAGTGGGATGTCGCCAGCCTCTACGTGTCCGTATTGGGGCAAGGCAGAATGGATTACGGAGTTTTACTGTACCGTTCTCTAGAATCCTTGAAGCGGTTTCGAGAACGAGTCGTCAACGATGAATCTTTTGAAGATTTAGAACAGGCTTTTTTAGGGCAAGACTGTTTGTTTGTTACCTTTGAAAGTGCAGCAGATATTGATGAGGACGACGACGAGGACGAAATTGACTTAGCTGATTTGCCTCCATCGGAAATTGAACCAAATTTCGGCAACCTGCATCCTTTAGAAGGATTGCGATCGATTCTTTACGAAGAAGAAGCCCTCACGATGTTAGTTGCTCTCGAAGCATTTCACCGCTTTTTCCGCAACGGCCGCCGGAAATTGGGAGCAGAGACCTTTCCCAGTCTTAGCAGCCGCTACCGCATCCCAGTTCCGCAGCCTGACGGAGAAATTCAACAGGTATCCGTTAAAGTTTCGACGATGCCCGAGGTGTCCGACGAATTATTAGAGATGCTCGGTGATGACGATGATGATGAGGATGATGATGAATTTGAAATGCCGCTGCTGCGGGACGATTTGGTGCCGCAAAATTCATTTTTGAGTCTGGGCGTCGTACCTTGGGCAACGGTAGAGTTTCTGCGGGCAACTGCCCAGTTTCACCAAGGTGCAGAAATTGATATTAATAGCGCCGGAGATGGTTTGCCGGTGGTGATGATCCAAACTTCTCATCCGAAGGCGAAAACTATGATTCAAGATTTGAAGGAAGCTGGAGGAGTGAAGGCAATTTGTTTTAATCCGGGCGAAGATCCTTTTCAAGACGAGCAATACGACTTGGGTATTTTGCAAGCTAAAAATGGGGATCTGTATTTGTTTGGGGAGTTTAATGAAAACGATCCGGTGCATCAGGAAGCTCGCCAAAAGTGGGAGCGCCGCTGTAAATTTACTAACGGTTGGTGCGGTTTGGTAATTGCTAAAGGCTTGATGGGTGCTTCTCGCGGTCAGCCTCAGTTTAAGGATATGGTCGCTTTGTTTGAGGTGCGCTGGGTGTCTGCTAAAGACTTGGGAATTGGGCCGCTTCAGTTGATGCCGATGTTTTGAAGGAAGAGGGAAGAGGGAAGAGGGAAGAAGGAAGAGGAACAATGTAAAAGTAATATGTAAGGTGCGCATTGCGCACCCTACTGTGTGAATTATTCAGGAGAATGATTATGTCAAATTCTACTCAAAAGCGAGAAGTGTTAGTCGCCCTTGATGCTGAATTCGCGGATAAAATAGACCAGCTTACTGATAATTGGACGGAGGCGATCGAACAAGCTCTCCGTCTCTGGTATGCTAAGCAAATAGAAGATAAGTTGCGGAAGTTTTATCAAAACCGCAGCCAAGAAGATATTGACTTTGAAGAAGAATGGGCAACTTTTGCCGAGGAACAAATGGAAGAAATTTTGTATCCGCTCAATAAATCGGGGTAACAGCAAAAAAAGAAGGTTCACAATCTAGGCACAGCATGGTAGAATATGA
>NZ_JAUBTB010000172.1:0-6471 GCF_036704965.1 Microcoleus sp. F10-B2
CTTGCACGCTTCATCGTCTGTCCTTCCTTCAGGCCAGACTCTAATCGTTCGTGGAGGAAAATCAGGGGGTCACGTCAGGTCGCCTCCGACATCACGCCGTGTAACAATGCTACTGATTGGACCGATAGGGACATGGACGATTCAGACTAAACAGAGAACGCAGATGATCAGCTAGTTATTCTGAATTTTCTCGCGTTTTGGCAAATACACAAACCCTACCTATAATACTTTGAACTTCCCAACTTACTATTTAATTAACCATCTTGCAAAATCTGGGAGCATCTCCGCGATAATTTCTCTTTACCTATCTCTTTATCAATTTGTAAGCTGTTTTTCATCCAAATAGTTACCTCCGGAAATGTCAAAAACATCTCGCAAGCGAGTGGTACTCGAGCTATTTTGATAATATCCTGACCCTGTCCGATTAAAACCGACTCCTGAAATAAGTATATTACTTACATGCGAATCAACTTTAATTTTCTCAACTCGGCCTCCAAAAATCTTTGCACCCGAGCTACCATCAATAAAATGACTTAGCCCATTTAAATCACAGCCATTGAGGTATAATCTTTTAGAGCTATCAATAATATCTGTCTCATTGCCCTCGAAATCAGTGGCCCAAATCTTATTATCCCAAGCACCTTCATACAACTGCATACCAACTATGCAATTTTGTATCGATCCTCCATATATACTATTACCCAAACTAGAATATAATGCTACGCCAACATCTACTCCTGAGATTTTTATTTCAATATTATTATAGCTTGAATCTTCATTCACATTACGCGTTGTTAGAAGGATTCCACATTTAGGAGCATTATAAAGTCCGCCCTCAACCGAAGTCATGATGAACTCTATCTTATTATCGACGAGCCAGGCCCCATAGAACCCTACACCATCACTCCCCGCACCCCGACAATTAAACTGCAGGTGCGAATTAAATATGCCCCTTGCAAAAATCCCGTTCTTTGAATTTTTGTTGCCGTATATTTGAGGCCACCCCGTAATGACCATACCATAAACGCCATCCCCAGCGCTTCCCCCGTCCAAGATAAATGAATGATCTCGTCCATTATTTATCAACCAAACCTCGCCATCAAATTGCATATGGAATCTATCTATGGCTAAGTTTGGCATTTCAAATGATACGTATCGCCCAGGCGAAATTAATAATTTCGGAGAATTACCAGAAAAGCTCCGCCCCGACGCCCAGATGGCGACTTTTTTCCATGCCTCGGAGTTATCGCTTACTCCATCACCCTTAGCGCCAAATTCCGAAAAGTTTTTTACACCTGACATACTCTTATCCAAAGCACTTTTATTTATCTCCCTTTTCAGTTCAAAAACATCGATATTATCACTTCTCATAATTGATCTTCCAGAAATACAATTTGCCTCCATCGCTAGAGTAGCAACGGTAATAACATTTCGCCGTGAATAATTACTCATACAGCTATTTTTCCTGTAAATTAAAAAATTTAATGAAAGAAAATCTTGAACCATGGATCATTTTGGCCATTAGCGTTTACATATAATTATTTTTCGTTATTTATTATCCGGTGTGATCCAGTATTATTAGAGGATTATAGGTCGAACAATAGCATGACGATACCAATTCCATCATCGACACCGCGCACACGCGTATTAACACAATTAAAAATTGGCCAATCGCAGTCGAAATAGTGATATTTTACGCCGCCAGCGAGTGAACGACAAACATTTCTCGACAACCAGTTGCTTCAAAAAACTTTTGCACAATATGTTTAAACAAAATACCTATACTGATCTGGCAATTAGATTAGTTACAATGTGGAATATAGAATTATTCATCTAAAGAACCTTATGATAGCCAATAATTGAATAGAATTACTTGGACGTGGCGCGGCATGTGGAACAGAATTTTTCCCAATGCGCTTTCGCTTCGACTAACAGTGTCATTTAGGTATGGATATGGCAGTGGGCTTCTTGTTATTTGCTAGCTTTACTTCATAGCAGCATACGGCTCCAATGCGCCATACGGAAGATTTTTTCTGATCCTTTGGCGCCGATTGGCGTGTACCGCGCTCGGTCTAACGCAAGGCTGAATACATATGTTAGGTGATTCATAGCTGCTTGGCTTGATGGTCAGTCACAACGTTGAAGCCGATATAGCCTCGAACCAGCAAGGATGATGCCCCAACCTCCAAAAGTTAACAGTCAGATTAGATGCGTGTTCGTGCATGAAGAATGGTTGATGGGATGATAACTTGTCTGGTGTTGTTTGATAGTTTTATCCCTGACATGCTGCGGAGCGGTATCGACAGGAGTCTGCCCGCCCAGTTTCGAATGAGGCCTCATCTTATCGCAATCGCGCTACGAAGCGCTCAGCATAGACTTGAGGCGTAGCAGTCAGTCGGTCAGTGTGGGGTGGTGGCGCTCCAATCGCAAAGGCCGTTGAGACTTTCCGCGAATCGGTTCGGCGTCGGCTTTCGTTGCGCGAAGTAACACGATGATTTAAAACGTTTTCGATCATTCCAAGTCATACCTGCAAGAGCTGAAGTAGTTGGCGCATTCCGCCGGCTGGAAGATATCTACGAATTTCCCAACGAGGTCCCACAGGCTACCGACTATTCGCTCACCGATTTTGCGAAGCATGGCCTTGAGGCAGGAGAAGGCCTTTTCGACAGGATTAAAGTCGACGCTGTAGGGCGGCAGGAAGCACAACGGTGCGCCCGCCGTCTTGATCCGGTCACGGACCGAAGCGCGCTTGTGGCTAGATAGGTTGTCCATGATCACAACGTCGCCCGGCCGCAGCTTCGGCACCAACACCTTGGTCACATGGACTTCGAACCAGTCCCCGTTGATCGGTCCGTCGAGCACCATTGGCGCGATCATGCCGGCCGAGCGCAGGCCCGCAACTAGAGTGGTGGTTTTGCGATGGTCGTGAGGAAAACCCGTCCGCAGCCGCTCGCCCTTCGGGCAGCGGTCATGGCTGCGGGTCATGTTGGTGGAGGTCCAGGTCTCATCGATGAACACGAGACGCTCAGGCTCCAGATCGATCTGGCCCTAGAACCATTCATAACGCAGGTTCAGGCCATCGGGGCGATCTTGCTCGATGGCATGGCCAGTCTTTATAGGTTGGCCCGCCGCACGAAAAACCGGTGCTGTCCGGCGACATAGACAACCAGACCCATCTCGGCCAGAGCAACACGCAACTCCTCGAGCGAGCTGCCCTTGCGTGCCTCCCAAAGCCCCAGGATGTCGGCTGCTCGCTCCTCAATCCGTCGGGACCGTATATCACCGCCACGTGATCTGGGAGCAAAACTGCCGGTTGCACGGCGCTGTCCGAACCAACGGATCGCTGTCGATGGCGCAATGCCAAACCGGAGCGCCGCTGCGCGACAGCTCAACCCCTCATCAATCGCCGCCAAGACGCGAACCCGCAAATCCATCGAAAGAGCCATCCAGGTCGATCTCCTTCACCAGCATGGATGATGCAGCCCGATCGAAAACCGCTCCACACTTAAGGCCGCGACCCTTGGCGGTTAGATTGAAGCGTGTGCCGCGGCGCTGACGCCGCCTCCCCGCCTCATCGAAACAGATGTCCTCGCCGCCGAGCAACTGCATGGCCACGAGACGACGGCCCCGGCCCTGGCTAGGACCAAGACCGATGCAATCCAGATTTGGACAATGTCCGCGACCATCAGCCTGTTGGCAGGCCGGCTCCACCTGCGGCAATCTTCTATTAATCCTGCGACAGACGCGGCGAACATCCCGTCGGCCATCTGCGCAATTGGACAGGTGTCCTCCAAGCTGACGCCTATGCCGGATACAACGCGCTATGCCGCGCCGATCGAATCGCGGCGCCGATAACACGCGCGCTGTGCTGGAGCCAGGCACGTCAATTTACTTTGAGTTCGCGGATCTTGACACTTAGCTCAAGAAGCGTCGCAAGGAGGAGCGATGTGGAGCGCGCTATCAACGCCCAATCAGTAGACGAGCGGCTCGCCGCCCGGCAGGGACACAGCGCACCCTTCATTGCCGATACTGATACATGGCTCCGCGAAAACCGGTGGAAGCTTTCAAAGACTAACCCCGTCGCCGTACCGATGTACTACATGCTTAAGGCCAGGCCTGCCTTCACTGCCCTCCTCGACGATGGGCGCATCTGCTTGTTTAACAACGCCGCAGAACGGGCGATCAGACGGATCGTCCTGGGCAAAAAGCAAGGCTATCTGCCGTCTCTGATCGCGGCCGCCAGCGCACCGCGTTTATGCTCACTTGGATCGGTACCGCAAAGCCTATCGATAACGATCCTCAGGCCTGCCTCGCCGACCTGCTCAGCCGAATTGCTGATATCCCGCAAAATCAGCTCGCCGACATGTTGCACTGGAACTGACGCTCACATCAAAGTCGCCGTTAGGTTGCCTGAACCGCCACGGCCACCTTATGCATAGAAAAGGGCTGTCACTTATTTCGACCCAAATCCAGTTAAAATTATCCCTACAGTGCGAAGAAGAATATAAATATCAATCCAATACGAAAAATGTTTAATATAATAAAAATCATATTGGAGTTTTTCACTAATGTCTTCTAGATCAGTGACATGCCCTTGATTTACCTGTGCCCACCCCGTAATTCCGGGCCTAACAATATGTCGATAAGCATAAAAGGGGATTTCTTCACTATACCACTCGGAAAGAGGCAATGCCTCCGGCCTGGGCCCAATCCAGCTCATTTCTCCGCGCAAAATATTGACTATTTGAGGTAGCTCATCAAGTCGACTCCGACGCAAGAATTTGCCTATAGGAGTGATTCGGATATCATTTACTTCTGTTTTGGCGAAAGATCTGCTATCAACAGGCATCGCCTGCGCTTGTTGTACGCGCATGGTGCGCAGCTTTATCACATCGAAGACCTTACCCCTATAGCCGACGCGCGCCTGTCTAAAAATAACTGGTCCTGGCGTGTCGACTTTGATCAATATCGCCACAACAACAAGCGGGATGAAGACAATTGGAATCGCCAACAGACACAACATTATGTCAAAAATGCGCTTGAAGTTAACCCATGCCATATTCGGCAATAATGAGCCAAAACTATTTTCGGAAAGATGATCAATTCTAACTCGACCAGTTATATCTTCCATAATATTTTTGTAATGATAAACGGGTACCCCACAGAGAGCAGCCTCTGCAAGTTTTCGTTCCCAAGCATCGCAATGATTAAAATGGAGGTCTGCCACAATAACGACATTACTGCCCCTTGGAACTTCTGGCACCTGCAACTCGACTGCGTCAAATTCTGTTTGATTGATTAGCCGGTCTATATGACCGCCAGGAACCAAAAAGTAAGAAGCACTGTTGCTCTTACTTGCTATTGTAATCAAGAATGAATGAACGATTACAGAGCACAGAAAGGTTATCGCCAGTAGCACCGTACTGTAATCGAGGCGGAGCGCCAGAACTAGAACCAGAGCCACCCCATAAGTGAATGCAAACGAGGGCAAAACTACACTAACTGCCGACATGCCTGGGAATAGAATAAATTTCCGAGATATTACAATTGCTATAACGGTGGCACTGCTACTGAGCCAAAAGCTAATATACCCAAAAAAGTTAATATACAAAATCTCACGTACAAATGCATCGTATAGTATAATCGGCAAAATTATGCCCACAAACAGGCCAATCAGCAGTTGTACATAAAATGTCGACCATGGCGAACGCCTTGAACCGAGCCCACTGGTTTTCTGTTTGTGCAACACGTTCATTCTCGCCTTCGCAATGATCTTTGTAATTCGAGCTGATGTATAGATATATATATTTAGAGCACCTAAGGGACGCAGCAACCTCGATGCGGCCGCCCCTCCCAGAGGTGAGCCTTCTATGCAAATTCTCCCGAATCACAAGGCTCCACCCTTTATGATAATTTGGTGGCGGCGTATTGCTGCCAAAATAGGAATTTAAGGCTATCCGACCATGGCTTTTTGGCGGAGATCACTGGCCGGCCTGGGGGGTTAACACTGTCTTGGAAGAAATTTGATTTTTGGGATTCCCATGGTGCGGATTGCGCGATGATTGGGTAGGCGGCTTTGATTGAAGGTCGCTATGGGTCAGAACTTACAGGCAGATCTGGAGCAGTGGCTTGCCCTGTGTTTGGAAGGTCTGGGCGACAAATTGTGGTGACGGATGTGCTCAGCCTTGGTGGCTGGCCTGATTAGGCGAAGCAATTGCAGGACTACCCAGCCCGTGGTAGCCCGGTCGGACTCCATACCCTATGACCGGCTGGAGCAATTCATCGGACCGGTCTGCGTGATAGCCCACTGCAGGAATTAACCCTTGTGGAACTAGGCTCAGGACTCATTGATTGATCCAGAAGATGACGGTCGCAGCGATGCAGATCGCGGACACGAAAGTGTGGGCGCATCGGTCGTAGCGTGTGTGGATGCGGCGCCAATCCTTGAGTTTGCCGAACATGTTCTCGATC
>NZ_JAUBTB010000173.1:0-6278 GCF_036704965.1 Microcoleus sp. F10-B2
AGCCTAAAAGTGTTTGGCTTCCAAGTTTTCACAACTGATAAAGAAATCCGACCCACATCTGCGGAATGTGGGATAAAATCCAACTAATTGATTTGGAGTTTAAAGACCTAAGCTTTGAGAAATCTGGTTTTTTTCAGCGAGATACTTTCATTAAATTAGGCAATGAATATCTTGCCAAAATCGAAGGGGTGAGCGAAGACAAGATTAAAAATGCCAATAATTTTGAACGTTTCAGTAGTGACGACTTTAAAAATTTGATCGCCATCGCTTAACATCTTACCGAGAAGAAAGGGCGATTGTAAAGAACACAATATTCTTTGCGATCGCCCGACCTGTCTAAAAGTGCGTGAAGCGTAGTTATCCCGTAGGGAATCGCTCTTAATCTAACTTCCCTAACCCTTTATATTTATTTGGATTTAAACAGTCCTGGACGCACTCCCACAAAAAAACCGGGTTTTTTACCGAATTTACGGCGTGTAACGCGTCTTTCAGGAAAAAACCCGGTTTCTGGGCCCCATAGGGACGGGCAAGATGCCCATCCCACAAGAAAACTGACTCTTTGTGGAACAGGCATCTTGCCTGTTCTAGGTAATCGCAAATAACTACAAGAAAAATGACTCTTTGTGGAACAGGCATCTTGCCTGTTCCCAACAAAATCCCTACATACAGATTACGAATCTCGATCGAGCTTCAGCACAGCCATAAAAGCCTCCTGCGGCACATCCACAGTACCCACAGACTTCATCCGCTTCTTACCCTTCGCCTGCTTTTGCAGCAGCTTCTTCTTCCGCGAAATATCGCCGCCGTAACACTTCGCCAACACATCTTTCCGCAAAGCGGGAATGTGCTCCGAAGCAATCACCTTCGCGCCAATTGTCGCTTGAATCGGCACCTTAAACTGGTGGCGGGGAATCAACTCCTTGAGTTTTTCCGTCAATCCGCGGCCCACATTGTAAGCCTTATCCCGGTGTACGATCATCGCCAAAGCATCAACCGGATCGCCATTAATTAAAATGTCCATTTTCACCAACGGATTTTCGCGATAACCAATTATGTGATACTCCATGCTCGCATAACCGCGCGATCGCGATTTCATCTGGTCGAAAAAGTCAGTCACCACCTCCGCCAAAGGCAACTCGTAAACCAGCGTAGTTCGGCCTTGACTCAGATACTTCATATCCATAAAAATGCCCCGCCGACTTTGAGACAGTTCCATCAGCGCGCCCACATAAGTTTCCGGCGACAGCATTTCTACCCGCACATAAGGTTCCTCAATTTTCTCGCGATACTGAGGCTCTGGCAAGTGGCTGGGATTGTCAATTGTTAACACTTCCCCTTTAATTGTTGTGACTTGATAAACCACAGAAGGAGCCGTAACAATCAAATCCAAATTGTATTCTCTCTCCAGTCTTTCTTGCACAATTTCCATGTGCAGCAAACCCAAGAAACCGCAGCGGAAACCAAACCCCATCGCACTCGAAGTTTCCGGTTCGTAAGAAAGCGCCGCATCGTTGAGTTTGAGTTTTTCTAAGGCTTCCCGCAAATCGGGAAATTGGTCAGCATCGATCGGGAACAAGCCGCAAAAAACCATCGGTTTTGCTTCTGTATAACCCGGCCAAGGCTCCGGTGCCGGCTTTTTGACCAAAGTAATCGTATCGCCGACGCGAGCATCAGCTACGGCTTTAATTGCCGCGCCCAGATAACCAACTTCCCCCGCGTGCAGTTCATCTACTTGAACTTGAGTCGGTGAAAGGATGCCCAATTCATCGATGACATATTCCTTACCCGAAATCATCAACAAAACTCGATCGCCCTTTTTGACACTTCCGTCCATCACCCGGAAATACACAATTACCCCGCGATAAGGGTCGTAATAACTATCAAAAATTAGCGCCCGCAGCGGTTTCTCAACAGTATCCTGCGGCGGCGGCACCAATTCGACGATCGACTCCAAAATCTCATCTATACCAATTCCTTCCTTAGCCGAAGCCTCAATCGCCCCGCTACAGTCGAGACCGATAATTTCTTCAATTTCCCCTTTTACCCGTTCCGGTTCTGCCCCCGGCAGGTCAATTTTATTTAAAACTGGAATAATTTCCAAATTGTTTCCCAAAGCAAGATAGACATTTGCCAAGGTTTGTGCTTCCACGCCTTGAGATGCGTCTACCACCAGCAGCGCCCCTTCGCAAGCAGCGAGCGATCGCGACACCTCGTAAGAAAAGTCCACGTGTCCGGGAGTGTCGATCAGATTCAGCACGTACTCCTGACCGTCCTTGGCAGTATAATTCATCCGAGCCGCTTGCAGCTTGATCGTAATGCCGCGTTCGCGTTCGAGATCCATATTGTCTAAAAACTGCTCCTTCATCTCCCGTGCCTGAACAGTCCCAGTCGCCTGCAACAGGCGATCGGCCAAGGTGGATTTTCCGTGGTCGATGTGAGCAATAATCGAAAAATTACGAATGCGAGATACAGGAACGTTAGTCATAAAACCTATCGGCAAAAGATTGACTTTTGTTGTATTATAAAACTTCATTCAATTTACAATCATTTATACTCATTTAGAGACTTAAATAGAATTTAATTTTTTCTAGGCTGTGGGTTGACAGATTTATTGTATTTATGCTATGTTAAACAGTCATCTCCAGCCAATACGCCCTCCTGGGAAAAAAGTTTTCTCTCTGTTATTGTACAAAAAGCTTTTGAACGGTTGGGGAACAGCCGATCGCCAACATCCGCCCTCAAACCTCCAACTCAGTCAGGTTGCTCTCAGGAGTGCGATCGCCAACTTAAAAATATTGGTTAGAAGTTACTGGCGCTTGACAACAAGCACATAATTTGGTCAAATGACGGAAGCGGGACGGTAAGGGTGTAAAAAATATAGGTTTTCATCCGCTGTGAATATCTACGAGGGGTAAGGCATCACTTCCTTCAAAACACTTCCTTCAAAACAAAAAGGCGTAAATTCCTAGAAGGAATTGAAACTTAAGAATTAAAACTAGGATTTTTTAACGATGAGCGAATCACGTATACCCTCCCACAGTTCGTCAGAAAAAGTGGAACTATCTATCCATATAGATTCTGAACTGCTAGACCAAATTAAGCACTTGACGAATGACCCCAGCAAAGTCATTGAAACAGCAATCAAGCAGTGGCTCAGAGGCGAGCGCCGCGAAGACGAGCTGGCTCTGAGTTTGCGCCGCAACCCGCCAGTCCCGCCGCGCGGCGAATGGAACGACTGAGGTTCTCTCGCCCCAAACGGTGCGCGCAAATCAGCAGGTTGTGAAATTTAGATCGCCTGCTTCGATGTCAGGCAGATTTCGCGGCGAAAGCTACAGGTTGTTCGCAGCTAACTCGGCTAACTCACAACCTCGTAACTCTTCAAGGTGACTGAAGAAATGCGCGAGTCAGTCCCCGACTTGAGTTGTTCGCAGGCTCAGATTTTGGCATAATTTTCAAACTAGATCGTTAATCGGTGCAGATTCCTAATTCAAAATCTTAATTTTTATTTTTTAATTTCCCAAAAGGGCTGACAAAAAATAGTTTTGAGTTTTGAGTTGAGTTCGGAATTAAAAACATTAAAATTTTTAATTCATTAATAACTCAAGACGCAATGTAGTAGAAGCATAAAAGAGTTGTAAATTGTGAGTTTTGAGCGGTGAATTATTAATTCAAAGAGCCAACAATTTTTGAGTGGCTTAATAACTCAAAACTTAGCGATAGAAGCCCAAAACAATTTTGAATCTTGAGTTTTTAATAAAAAGCTCAAAAATCAAAAATCAGAACTACTTTCATCCCCTACTCTGATGGACTCTAACACAGATTTCCGGCGATCGAGCCTCGCCTCTACAGCCTTTTTTCAAGAGTTAGGGGCAGAATTAGTATTTACCCAAGACGCAAGGGGTCGATATCTATCTTTTTATTGGCAAAAAGCCGATCGGTACAAGCTCACAGCAGAACAAATTGTCGATCGCCCCCTCAGCGAAACCCTGCAACCCATCCCCCCTGCGCCTTATCTCGACATCCTGCAGCGGGCGCTCGAAACCCTGATCCCGCAACGCTTCAGCTATCCGTTTCGCCACGGCGGACAATATTTTCTCTTCGATTTGACACTCACTCCGGCGATCGACTCAAACGGCAAAGCTGCAAAAGTCTTAGTTATGGGAAGGCTGCTGTCTGACAAACCCACAGACAGACAGCCAGGTGCCTCAGAATTCATCCTCTCTCAAGCTTTGCCATCCCCCTCGGACGCCCGCCAACAAATGCCGCTTCCAGCGAGCCACATCCCCGGCAGATCGCTCCCTTCCTACTCGGAAATCGACCGCCAAACCATCTCCCAAATTGCTCAAAACCTGCACAGAACCCTCGATCTAGAGACAATTTGGCAGCAAACTGTTAACAGTTTGGGTCAAGTTTTGAACGCGAGTCGGTGCATCATCTGTTCCTACAAAAAAGACAGCGAAAATCTCGAACCCTCCCCCTTCCTTGCCTCGGAAAATCAGCAAAATTTCACCGCAGCAGCAGCCGAATTACAACAGTCCATAGCCAGCGACCGCTTGCCCCCGATTTCCCCAGCTCAAATCGAAAATCTCCAATCTAAAACTTTTAAAGTAGTAGCTGAGTACCGCCAAGAACCTTACTCTTCTATGCTGGGATTAGAACTGCGCGCAGCCGAACAGCCGGGGTGGATTCAAACTTTAGCCACCCTCAAACCAGTAGCAGTCGATTACGCCTTCCCCGCCGCCGATCCCTTCAACCGCCATTCCGTGCTCGTAGCAGCTACCTCCTATGAAGACCAACCCAATGCACTGATATCTTTGCACCGCTGTGGCAGTTCCCCGAAATGGAGTCCTCTCGAACTCGAATTCGCCCGCGAGTTAGTCGCTCAAGTCGGCAGTGCGATCGCCCACGCTACACTTTACCAAGAATTAGAACAGGCCCGCGCCGAAGCCGTAGCTCTTTCCCAACTTAAAAGTCAATTTCTTGCCAATACTTCTCACGAACTTCGCACTCCCCTCAACGGCATCCTCGGCTTTCTAAAACTGCTGGTGGACGGCATGGCAGATGACCCCGAAGAAGCGCACCAATTTATCGAAGAAGCTTACCGATCTGCAGTACATTTGTTCAACGTGATTAACGATATTTTGGATATCGCTAAAATCGAAGCTGGCAAAATGCACTTAGACCTCGCTCCCGTCAAACTCGGCGAACTGTTGCAGCAAGTTGAGAATTTTACGCGGGTTCAAATACAGCAAAAGCGATTGCAATTTCAAATCCAAAAACCTCCGGTGGAGGACGAGATTATTTTGTACGGCAACTACCAACGCCTGCTTCAGGTAATCTTGAACCTTACTGGCAATGCGATTAAATTTACCGGGGAAGGGGGAATTCGCATCAGTGCCGAAATTATTAAGAAAAAGGTGACTGTTCACAACCAGCAGTTCCCCGGAATGGTGAAAATCCGAGTCGCTGATACTGGCATTGGCGTTTCTCTCGACAAGCAAGATAAATTATTTGAGTCGTTTTTTCAGGTGGACGGCGCTCGCACCAGACAATACGGCGGCACCGGTTTGGGATTGGCTATTTCTCAAAAATTGGTAGAAGCAATGGGGGGTACAGTAAATTTTTACAGTATGGGGGAAGGACTTGGATCGACTGTTACTTTTACTGTGCCGCTTTATCAAGAACCACTCTTTAAAAATTAATCACTGGTAATCGGTCATTAGCCCTCTTCTGTCACTTTCTGCAGAAAATAATCCGGGATGCTTAGAGCATAAGACTTTTATCAAAAATCTTGATTTCCGCCATTCTGTTAAAAAATAAACGCTCAAATCCCCGCTCTATCTACAGTTAAATTTTTGGCTCTCACTTTTATTTTCCCAGAGTGACAGAAGAGGGTTAGTAATCGCTAATCGGGACGTTGAAGCAAAAACAGTCCCGGACGCAAAAACCCGGTCTCTGCACCTAATTTCGTCATATATGCTCGAACGTCACAACGAAAGAGCGGGTTTTTACCATTTTTAAAGCTCGAAATCCAGTATTTTCGCAATAAAAACTCGGTTTCTGACCGCCCGTGCGTCCAGGACTAAAGAAATAAGGAATGAGAATTAAATAACTTACAATTTATTGTTCTTGTGGGATGGGCTCTCGTAGCCCGTCCTTTCTGGACGGGCGGGACGCCCATCCCACAAATATGTGTAAATTATCTGGGGGGGTGACAACCCGCGCCAAACCCAGAGAGCGTAAAGATTTAACCCACTTGTGCTAAAAAAAGATAGGCA
>NZ_JAUBTB010000174.1:0-6193 GCF_036704965.1 Microcoleus sp. F10-B2
CTATAATATAGGGATCAGCTAAAATAAAAGGGGAACTGTATCATACTTTTCCCCTTTTACAAAATTGGGATGCTCCCGCATCAAAGCATCAAAGCTCTGGATGTTAATCCTGACATAGCAACCGCGCCTAGCGCCACCAGACGCCCAGCGCCACAAATTACAAGAATTTATGAAAGTCAGTAAACTCCAGTGGAGAACCGGGGTATAATCAAAGGTGAGGAGTGAGAATTTGGAACTCAAAATTGAGAATAATTCTAAAATCTGACTTCGGAGTTGAGAATTATGGAACTTTCAAGTGAAATTATGGTAGAACTCTCGTGTAAAAGCGAATACGCAATTTTGGCTTTGCTGGAACTGGCTGATTGCTACTCAGAGGGGGAACCTCTGCAAATTCGCCAGATAGCGGCTCAGCAAAATATTCCCGATCGATATTTAGAGCAGTTGCTGGCTACAATGAGACGCTGCGGGCTGATTCGCAGCCAGCGAGGAGCTAAGGGAGGTTATATTTTGGCAAGGGAACCCTGGAAAATTACACTCCTAGAAATTATCAACTGTCTCGAAGGCTCTGATTTCGATCGCTCTGAAAAAGACTCGCCTGCTCAAACTGTAGAAAGTGCGGTGATTTGGGAAGTTTGGCAAGAAGCGCGCTCAATAGCTAACTCTGTTTTGCAAAAATACACTTTACAGGATCTGTGCGAAAAACGCAATGGCAGGCGGCAGCTCAATGTCATGTATTACATCTAGTGAAGGATATTAGACAAGAAAATCTGTAATTATTAGAAATTAACAATTTACTCTCAACCACAAACTGACAAAGATTATGCGTATTGCTGGCGACATTACAGAATTGGTGGGGCGGACGCCCCTGGTGCAACTCAACCGCATTCCCCAAGCTGAAGGCTGCGTGGCTCGGATTGTGGTAAAACTCGAAGGCATGAATCCGGCAGCGTCGGTGAAAGACCGCATCGGTGTCAATATGGTCAATCAAGCAGAGGCCGAAGGGCTGATTAGTCCAGGCAAAACGGTTTTAGTGGAACCGACTTCTGGCAATACCGGAATTGCTCTGGCAATGGTGGCGGCGGCTAAGGGCTACCAGTTGATTTTGACGATGCCGGATACGATGAGCACGGAACGCCGATCGATGCTGCGAGCTTATGGGGCGCAACTAGAACTGACACCGGGAATTGAGGGCATGAGCGGCTGCATCCGCCGCGCTCAAGAGATTGTGGACCAAACTCCTAATGCTTATATGTTGCAGCAGTTCCGCAATCCTGCCAACCCGCAGGTTCACCGTTCGACAACGGCTGAGGAAATTTGGGAAGATACAGACGGCGAGGTGGATTTCCTGATTTCTGGGGTTGGGACTGGTGGGACGATTACGGGTGTGGCGGAGGTGATCAAGTCGCGGAAACCCGAGTTTAAGGCGATCGCCGTTGAACCGGCCAACAGTCAGGTACTGTCGGGCGGAAAGCCAGGGCCTCACAAAATTCAAGGTATCGGTGCTGGTTTTGTGCCGCCGGTGCTGAATGTGAATTCGATCGACGAGGTGATAGTTGTTACCGATGACGAGGCGATCGCCTACGGCCGCCGCTTGGCTAGAGAAGAAGGACTTTTGTCGGGTATTTCCAGCGGTGCGGCACTATGTGCGGCAGTGAAAGTCGGCAAGCGTCCCGAAAATGCAGGGAAATTGATTGTGATGATTCAGCCTAGCTTCGGCGAACGCTATCTGAGCACTCCCTTGTTCCAAGATCCAGAACTCAATCTGGCGGTGGCCCTCAACTAGGCAAACCTCCAGCCCAAGTCGCAGAAGCTGAAAGCAGGGCGTACACTGTACGCCCTGCTTGGCTTTTGAGTTTAAAGAATTGCGATAGGTTGTAACTCCCTCGATCGCGAATGATGCCGAATTTCTGAATGTGCTTTTTTTTGAACCGCTTTCGGCGTGTTAGCGAAGCGGGTGCTGAGCGCTCTTGTGGCGAAGGAAGACAAAAGAAAAGAAGGAGCTAACTGTTGGCGGGAGCAGCGCTATAGGAGTCCTCAATGTCGATCGGCTTGCCACTTCAAAAGCATCAATGTTTTTCTAAAATAGATTTATGATAAGTTGAAAACTGAGGTTTTTTACTTACAATTTTTGACATTTATATCAAATAAATACCTAATAAAGTAGCAAATAATGATATTTTTGTCAAGCACTTTTTCGCAGATTATCCAGATTTCAAGGAAATAACAGCGTGTCTTTCGTTACCAATCACTACAAAACCCTAAAAATTAGCCCAACCGCAACACAAGCCGAGATTAAACAAGCATACCGCCGTTTAGTCAAATTATTTCATCCAGACAGCCAGAGTTCCACAGCCGGTCACGAAGAGATTGTCCGCCTCAATGCAGCCTATGAAATATTAGGAGATGCCCAGCAAAGACAATCATACGATCGCCAACTTTCCCAGCAAAGTGAACAACAATCACCCTGTGTAGCAAACGTCAGCCGCCAGCAACAACAAACAGCAAGGGACGCCGACGAACAAATGGAACAGTGGCTGATTAAAGTATACAAACCAGTCAATAAAATGCTCAACAGCATCTTGAAGCCGCTTAAAAAAGAAATAGACGAATTGTCAGCAGATCCGTTTGATGACGAACTGATAGAAAAGTTTCAAATTTATATCGAAACCAGCCGCGACTTTCTCAAAAAAGCTCATAACTTTCTTAGATCGATGCCCAATCCATCAAATGTAGCCGGAGTTGCTGCCCATCTTTATTACTGTATCAATCAAGTCGGAGACGGGATAGAAGAATTGCAGCTATTTACCCTCAATTATGACGATCGCCACTTGCACACCGGTCAAGAACTGTTTAGAATTGCCGCTAGACTGCGACGGGAAGCACAGGATGAATTAAAATTTAAAAGTTAAAAAAGCAGATTGTTCCCTCTTCCCTCTGCCCTCTTCCCTCTTCCTTCTGCCCTCTTCCCTCTGCCCTCTGCCCTCTTCCCTCTGCCCTCTTCCTTCTTACTTCTGCCTTCTGCCTTCTGCCTTCTGCCTTCTTTCTGCCTTCTGCCCTCTTCCCTCTGCCTTCTGCCTTCTGCCTTCTGCCTTCTGCCTTCTGCCTTCTGCCTTCTGCCTTCTGCCCTCTTCCCTCTGCCTTCTGCCCTCTTCCCTCTGCCTTCTGCCTTCTGCCTTCTGCCCTCTTCCCTCTGCCTTCTGCCTTCTGCCTTCTTTCAAATTCCAAAAAGAACTTGAATTCGCTTGCGAATTTTAATAAAAGGAGTTTGTTCCAGAGAGTCGCCATCTAACAATCCCAAATCTCTCAAAGCTTGCTGGCGTTCCGACAATTTTTGAGCAATCTGATCTGCTAAATTCGGTTGTTCTCTTAAAAGTTTTTGCAAATCGTGGCGTTCCACCACAAACAAAATTGCATCTTCGCTAGTTTTAACAGTCGCCGTTCTCGGAGTACCCAACAGCAAAGATATTTCCCCAAAAAACTCGCCCTCGTGAAGCGTAGCAATATACTGACCGGCTTTTTGAGAAAGAACTTCTACAGTCCCCGAAAGAATAATATAAAAAGAATCGCCAGGGTCATTTTCCTTACATACCACCTGTCCTGCTGGAAACAGTTGTCGGTAGCCGTATTCAATTAACTGTCGCAGTTCTAAATCCGTACACTGTTCAAAATAAGTTACTCGCCGCAACAAATCTCGCAGCGTCCAATTATTAAGGGATTTAGGCGCTGGATTTTTCTGTTCAGAAACGGGGGGATTAGATTTGAGGTCGGCTGAATGTTTAGCATTCTGCGGAAAAAGTTTGCCGTTGGAATTATCGTCTTTGCGATCGTGAAAAAGTTTAGTTAACTCTTGCGGGTTTCGCAGCCACAAATCCCGCTGGGGAAAGGGAATTTCGATATTCCGGTGGCGCAATTCGTAATCTATTAAAAAATTTACTGCGCTTTTAATAGCATCGCTTTCCTGTGGCTGATCGATCCAAACTAAAAGTTCAAAATTTAAAGCGTTATCTCCAAAACCGTGAAACCATACTTTAGGAGAAGGATGGGACAAGACATTCGATTCCATCCGCGCCGCAATTAATAGCGCTTCCGTAACTATTACTGGGTCTGAGCCGTAAGCAACACCGACGGGGATGTGGATGCGGCATCTAGCGTCTTTGTAACTCCAGTTAATAATATTAGTCTCGACAAACTTAATATTTGGTATAATTACAAAGAGACCGTCAATAGTTTTAATGATTGTAGAGCGTATCGAAATAGTTTCTACTGTTCCTAAGAACTTGTCTATTTCAATAAAGTCTCCGACTCTAATGTGGTGCTCGAATAGCAGGGTGAGACCGCTGATAAAGTTGCTGGCGAGATTTTGCAAGCCGAAGCCAAAACCAATGCCGACAACCCCAGCCAAGACGGTGAGAGAAGTGAGGTTGATACCGGCACTTTGCAGGACGAATATACAGCCAATAGTTGCTAAAATATAGCTAATAATGGTGGAAATTGCTTCTCGACTGCCGCGATCCAATCCCATCCGAACTAGCACGCTGCGCTTGATTCCTTCGCTGATAATCTTAGCTATAACCAAGGCAAATATAGCTAAAATTATCAGTTTAACGATCGCACTGATGGACAGATGAGCGTCCCCGATATAGAAGAGGGGGGTTGTTATCGCACCCGACCAATTTTCAAAAAAGCGATCGGCTCCTGCAGTAATCGAATTCATTAATATTTGGTAATGGGTAATTGGTGATTGGTAAGGAGTGATTAGTTTTGGCCGCAACTGAACCGCAAACTGTTAACGATGGCAGGGCCAAGACTAAAAAGTCGAAATTCCGGGCGCGCGCTGTTACAGGTGCGGGTCAGTGGCACTCTCTCAAAGACTCGTAACTGATGGGTTAGCAACTGATGGCGAGAAACTGTTTTGTAGCGATATTTTCGCCCGGATATCTGTGTTGTGGCGTAAAATGGGCCTTGCGGCTCGATCGAATAGCGACTTGTTGCCAATATCTGGAAAATTGGTAGAAATTCATTTACAGCACCCTCAAATTATCGAAAAATTCCAGCAAAAATTAGTTTATCCTTAAGAAGAGAGTCCTTTACAGAACTTAACAAGCTTACCCTACTTGACTTTTATGCAGTGCATCATCAATCGTCGGGCACAGTTTTCGGCGAGTCACCGGTACTGGCTGCCGGAGTTGAGCGAAGCCGAGAACTTTGAGCGGTTTGGCCCAACTGCCCGCGCACCGGGACACGGACACAATTACGTCCTTTACGTTTCCATGATAGGCGAACTCGACGAGTACGGCATGGTGCTCAACCTGTCTGATGTCAAGCACGTCATCAAGCGGGAAGTTATCAAGGATCTCGATTTTTCTTACCTTAACGAAGCGTGGCCGGAATTTGAGCAGACTCTGCCAACTACTGAAAACATAGCACGGCAAATTTGGCTGCGCCTAGCCCCTCATTTGCCTGTGACCAAAATTCAATTGTTTGAACATCCCGAACTTTGGGCTGAATATTTAGGAAACGGAATGGAAGCTTATCTAACTTTGTCCACTCATTTTAGCGCCGCCCATCGGTTGGCTCGTCCCGATTTGAGCTTTGAAGAAAACTCCGAAATTTACGGCAAATGTGCTCGTCCCAACGGTCACGGTCACAACTATCATTTAGAGGTGACTGTTAAAGGGCAAATTGATGCGCGGACTGGCATGATTGCTGATTTGGGAGCTTTGCAAAAAGCCGTTGACGATTATGTTGTTGAACCTTTCGATCACTCTTTTTTAAATAAGGATATTGCTTATTTTGAGAAGGTTGTGCCGACTGCGGAAAATATTGCTGTTCGGATCGGGCAATTGTTGCTTGCGCCCGTTCGGGAATTGGGCGCAGAGTTGCACAAGATTAAGCTAATTGAAAGTCCGAATAATAGCTGTGAAATTTTCGGTGCTGATTTAGAGGAAGTGGCGGTTGAACATCAGCAGCCGGACGGGGTTTTAGCTGCGGTTTAGAGTTAAAAATCGGGTCGGTTGGGGCGGGTTCACCAGTAGGTTTAATTTCAAAACCCCGGATATTAATAAACCCGCCCCGCCCATAAGTAGCTAGACAAAATTAATTACATAGTTTTCTCTAAATTCTTTCAGGATTTTTTCCACAGAGGTAACAAAAGTTCCCCAACTCTTGTAAGCAGATATTTCAATCCATTCAT
>NZ_JAUBTB010000175.1:0-6073 GCF_036704965.1 Microcoleus sp. F10-B2
CATAATATTGCTTTTAAATGTGTGTGATTTTTGACGCTCGGAGGACAACTTCATCATACCCTAGTTCAGCAACGCCTTAGATTTTAAATTGAAGCATTGACCCCACGGATAAATTCGGGGGGCAAGTTTCATCGGATAAAGGTTTTTTATTTCTGGACGGATGAATGTGGAGGCTTGTATCCTGGATGCTTTCGGTCAACAAAAATACCACAATCAGGAAATTTTGACAAATAGCCCTGATTTATTTGCCGATCGCTTTTATCATGTCCCTATCGCCATCTATCCGACTACGACTAAAAGGCTATGCAGAAGATTGAAAAAGCATCATTCCCAGCTTCCAGAAGTGTCCCGAACCAGCCGGACTGGCTAGAATTGGCAGAATACGCCTCGGTTGCTGGTTCAGCGATGGGCACGATTGTTGCTGTATTGTCGGGCCAAATTGTCTACGCTGCCGCCCCCTTAACCGCAGCACTTTCGCTAAATCTCGCCAATCGCCAGCGTTTCGAGCAACAAATGCAACAAAAGGCAAATTCTGCGATCGCGGACGTACAGGCCGCAGTAGAACGTCGATCGCAGCAAGTTCAGATACTACCTGGAGAACCTGCGGAACTCTACACCGCCGTCTCCGACTTGCAGCAGAAACTAAGCGGCTTGGAATCCGGGGCCATCGCCGAGGTACAAGCTGCCGTAGCCTCCCTCGAACGCCAAGCCCAGGCGCTTCCGGCCGACTCTCAGGAACTCTACACGCAACTGTCCGATTTGCAGCAAAAACTCCGCATTTTGGAAACTAGCGCCCTCAGAGAGCAGGATTGGGAAAATGTCAACGTCCGATTTTTATTGATGGGCGAAAAGTTAACTGAAGTTAAAACTATTACGGCCCAGTTACAGGAACGATCGAACGAAGTAGACTTGAATGAAATCCAAGGTTCTCTCAAGCAATTGCAGGATTTGCTCGATCGACCCACAATAGACACAGGGATGCTGCAAACCGAGATCCAGCATTTGCAGCAGCAAGTTTCCGAATTGCAGCGACAAAATCAAGAAATTGTCAAGCCTTATTTGCAGCGTCTGACTCGCGCCGTGAAGAAACTATCAGCAAATTAGTCTTACTTATTCGTTTTTCCTAGGGTGTAGCGCGGGCATCTTCCCGCATTCTTTCGTAGGGTGCGCCGGGCCGCGCACCTTACCAATTACCAATTACCCGTTACTAAATTTTTGCCAAGCTTGCCAGAAAACATAAATCGATAACACTGCCAAGAGCGATCGAAAAGCTAAACTAACAATACGATCGGGCAATTTCGGCAAAAACCGCGTGCTCACCTGCGCGCCCAACAAACCGCCGCAGCCCAGAATCAACCCCACAACCCACAAAACATTCCCGTGCGCCGCGTGTCCCGCCGTCGCCGAAATTGCCGTAATGACGATGACGCCCAAGCTGGTTTGAATTGCGGTTTTAATGCTTTCTCCTAACAGCAAAATTTGCAGGGGAACCATAATCACGCCGCCCCCTACGCCAAACAAACCCGCTAATAAACCTGCCGCACTCCCGGTAGCAATTTTAGCAAAAGTTGGATTGAATAAAATATTTGAATTATGGGGTAATTGGTAAGTTGTACAGAGGGGAATTGTACTGAGCGAAGCCGAAGTAGCCGAAGTATTGGTAATTGCTGATTGAGCATTTTCCCCTTGTCCCGCTTGTCCTCCCAGTTCCCCTGATTCTGCTTCCGCTTTCTGATTAGCTGTCAGGCGCGCGCGCAATTCAATCAAAAAAATATTCAGCCACAGCAACAACCCAAAAGTAAGTAACAGCAAGTAAGGCGGAAATATCCCCGCCAAATAAGCACCGATTTGTGCTGTGATGATGGCTGGAAATCCGATGCCTGCGACTTGACTCAAGCTGAGGTAGCCCATGCGCCAATTCTGGATGCTGCCAGAAATAGCTGTAATGACGATCGACAAACCGCTAGTAGCAACCGCTTGTACCGGGGCGTACTTGAGAGCAACCAACAAAGGTACGATCGCGGTACCGCCACCGATACCCAAAAATCCAGCTAGAATTCCGGCAAAAATTCCTGCCGCACCGAGAATCAATAATTCAGTGATAGTCATTAGTTATTAATCAGCAGTTAACAGTTAACAGTTAACAGTTAACAGTCAACAGTTAACAGTTAACAGTTAACAGTCAGCAGTCAACAGTTAACAGTTAACAATCAAATTTTAAGAGTCATTAGTTGTGCCGTCGGGCATAATTGCCCGCCTCAAATCTGCATCGCGGAAGTTAGTTCGATTGAGATTAGCGTCAATCAAAACCGCTTCCAACAAAACAGCCCCGCTAAAATTAGACCAGCACAGCTTGGCCCGGTACAAATTAGCACCGCTCAAGTTAGCTTTTGCCAGCGTTGACCAACTCACATTAGCAACTCTCAAATTAGCATTGCTCAGATTAGCTTCGCTCAGATTAGCTCCTACCATCGTTACTTGGCGCAAGTCTGCACCAGTCAGGTTAGCCCCGCTGAGCATCGCCCCGCTGAGAATTGCCTGATTCAGGTTAGCTCTTTCTAAAAGCGACTCGCTAAGGATGGCATTTGTCAGGTTTACCGCTTTGAGAGTTGACCAACTCAAATTTGCTTTCATCAAATTAGTGCGAATCATGCTAGCGTCGGTTAAGTTGGCCGCAAACAAATTCGCTTCGGTAAAGTTGGCTTCGGTCAAATTAGCTTCCGTCAAATTAGCCTTGGTCATGTTGACTTCTCTCGCCATTGAGCCGCGCAGGTTGGCTCCCATCAGGTTAGCCCCGCTGAGATTGGCGCGGCTCAAATCGGTACCGATCAGATTTGCTTCGCTGAGGTTGGCTTCCGTCATGTCCACCCCTGTCAATTTCACCTCGCGCAAGTTCGCTCCCGTCAGGTTAGCGCCTTTGAGGTTTGCGTCTTGGAAATTGGCTCTGGTAAAGTTAGCCTCGCTGAGGTTTACTCCTTTTAAGTCGGCCCCAGCGAGGTTAATTTCTCGAAAATTTCTTTCTCCGGCCGCATATTGCCTCAGAATTCGATCGGCCTCCATGTCATTCGCCTCGCAATTATTTTCAAACGTTAGAGTGATGGGTGTTACCACATCATCCCAGATAACCACGGTATTCACCCTGCACGCTCTAGTATCTGTAGAATCTTTGCACTGCTTTGGTGGCACTGCTGTGCCGCTCCCTCCGAAAAGGTCTGACAAATATCAACGCTTCTGAGAAAATTAAATAGGACTTACGCACGATTGTTTAGAAACCCGGTTTTTTTTACCAAAAGACGGGTTGTAGACCGCAGATTCGGTAAAAAACCCGGTTTCTCGGTTCCGATACGTCCAGGACTGTTAAAAATAGCGTAAAACTCTCGGCACTGGGCAGTCAACAGCCAGCAGCCCAGACAGGACTAAGGCCAAGTGTCACAATGAGTAAGGTGATCTACTATCCGAAACCCTTGATAATCGGTTTATTATCGAAGAGTAGATCGCCCTAAAGGTCGATTGTCGTGTGCCAGTTCGCCTTAGTCCTCAAAGAAAAACAGCGACAGACAACAGACAACTGAACAACAGACAACAGAGAAAGGAAATTTTACAATGCCTGAAAATTTGAGAAGCCAAGCTGTGACTGGGGGCGTGCAGCGCGCGCCCAACCGGGCAATGCTGCGGGCCGTCGGTTTTGGTGACGGCGATTTCACTAAGCCGATTGTGGGGATTGCCAACGGGTACAGCACGATTACGCCCTGCAATATGGGATTGAACGACCTCGCTTTGCGGGCTATTGCGGGTGCAAGGGAAGCTGGGGCGATGCCGCAGATGTTCGGTACGATTACTATCAGCGACGGGATCTCGATGGGAACTGAAGGGATGAAATATTCTCTGGTGTCGAGAGATGTGATTGCTGATTCCATCGAAACTGTTTGCAACGGCCAAAGTATGGACGGGTTGCTGGCTGTCGGCGGTTGCGATAAAAATATGCCGGGGGCGATGATTGCGATCGCCCGCATGAACATTCCTGCTATTTTTGTTTACGGCGGCACGATCAAACCAGGACACCACAACGGACGCGATTTAACCGTTGTCAGCGCTTTTGAAGCAGTCGGTCAATTCAGCGCGGGCAAAATTGACGAAACAGAACTCAATGCAGTGGAAGAGAAAGCTTGTCCGGGTGCGGGTTCTTGCGGCGGAATGTTCACAGCAAATACGATGTCGAGCGCTTTTGAAGCGATGGGCATGAGTTTGCCTTATTCTTCGACAATGGCTGCTGAGGATGCCGAAAAAGCTGACAGCGCTGCCGAATCTGCAAAAGTTGTGGTGGAAGCTGTCCGCAAACAGTTGTTACCGAGCCAGATTTTGACACGAGCGGCCTTTGAAAATGCGATCGCGGTAATCATGGCAATTGGCGGTTCAACCAACGCTGTGCTGCATTTATTGGCCATTTCCAATGCGATCGGCGTTGAGTTGTCCCTCGACGATTTTGAAACTATTAGAGCGAAAGTACCGGTGCTGTGCGACCTCAAACCCAGCGGCAAATACGTAGCAACCGATTTGCACAAAGCAGGCGGCATTCCTCAAGTAATGAAAATGCTGCTAGAACAGGGTTTGCTGCACGGCGACGCCCTGACAATTACCGGTCAAACAGTTGCTGAAGTCCTAGCAGATATTCCAGCCGAACCCCGCACCGACCAAGATGTCATCCGCCCTTGGAACAACCCGCTTTACGCCCAAGGACATTTAGCAATTCTCAGGGGAAATCTGGCAACCGAAGGAGCAGTTGCTAAAATTACTGGCGTTAAAAAACCGCAAATTACCGGCCCGGCGCGCGTATTTGAATCTGAAGAAAATTGTTTGGATGCAATTTTAGCCGGCAAAATTCAAGCCGGAGATGTGATTATCATTCGCTACGAAGGGCCCAAAGGCGGGCCGGGAATGCGCGAAATGTTAGCACCAACTTCGGCAATTATTGGCGCAGGTTTGGGCGATTCTGTAGGGTTAATTACTGACGGTCGCTTCTCTGGCGGAACTTACGGAATGGTGGTCGGTCACGTTGCACCCGAAGCACAAGTTGGCGGGACAATAGCTCTGGTAAAAGAGGGCGATTCGATTACAATTGATGCTAACAATCGCTTGTTGCAGCTTAATATTTCTGATGCAGAATTGGAGCAGCGGCGCGCTCTTTGGCAGCCTCCTAAACCTCGGTATACTAAAGGCGTTTTGGCTAAATATGCTAAGTTGGTTTCTTCTAGCAGTGTCGGTGCTGTGACTGATTTGGGTTTGGGTTAAAGTAGGAATTTTTGTAACCGCTGATATCTGCGGTTACAAAATTCCCAAATTAACTGCGCTGATTCAAAAAGCGGCCTGCCATCGACATTGCGTCAGTAATATCTACGTCGCCGTCTCCATCTCCATCTAAAAACGCATTCAAAACTGGATTTCCGCCCTGGGCTGGATTTTGGGCGTTGCTGCCGGTTTGTAGCAAATTCAGTACTATCGGCACCAAAACAGGTATCATCGCTTGCACTGTCGCGTTATTTAAACCGGTTCTTTGGGCGATATCGGCTACTATCTGCGTCAGTTGGCCTGCTCCGAACAAACTCTGTACTGCTTGCGGATTGGGATTTGTGCCGCTAAATTGGTTGACAACTTCTTGAGCTTGTGCGTCTCCCGACTGCGATCGCACGTCTTGCAATGCCGATCGCACGTATCCGCCCAAAACTGACATCGCCAACTGAGTCGTGCCCGCATCGACGCCCTGGTTGCCGCTCAACTGCTCTACCGCACCGAGAATGTTGCCCAACTGATTGGGACTTGCTTGTTGGTTGGGATTGTCGATCGCGCTCAAAATTTGGTCAAATAGTCCCATAATTTTCGCTCCGTACAGTTGTTTCTCAACTTTAAATTATAGCAAATCCTGTTTTTCAAGATTACGAAAAATAGTTTTGATTTGGGTGCGATCGCTCATTGAGTGGCCTAGCGACAGCCAGTCAATCGATTTTAGATTTTAGATTTTAGATTTTAGATTTTAGATTTTAGATTTTAGATTTTAGATTTTAGATTTTAGATTTTA
>NZ_JAUBTB010000176.1:0-6028 GCF_036704965.1 Microcoleus sp. F10-B2
CCATCAAAATCTCAAAAATCATTTTCGGGTTCCCTCTCGTATTTTTGCCCGTATCATACCGTAATTCAGCAACGCCGGTTATTTTAACCTAATTTTGATTTTCCTACACAATTTAAATAGGAATTTTTGACAGCAACAACGCGAATTCTGCGGTAATCTGCAATCCAATTACCATCACGATAGTGTGTCGATCGCAAACGCTGTTCAACGGAGTTAATTACCTGCGATCGCACATTATCGGACAACCCCGACAAAAACCCGCCAGCAAACATTTCAATCCAATTTACCATACCCGCACTGCCACCTTCTAGGGGAGTCGGGCGATCGAACAAAACCGCATAACCCACATCAAATCCCTGCTTTTCCAAAAGCCCAGCATACTCGCCAATACTCGGAAAATACCAAGGATTAAGCGCTTCAGGCTCCTGGCAGCCAATTTCTGACAAAACACTCAAAAGTGCCCGGACGATCGCCCCCACGTTCCCCTTACCGCCAAACTCAGCCACAAAACGCCCTCCCGGCTTCAGCGCTTTTCCCACACAATTAATCACAGCATCCGGCTGTTTAATCCAGTGCAAAACCGCATTAGAAAACACAGCATCTAACGGAGATTCTACTTGAAAATTACTAGCATCCGCTGCTGCGAATTTGATGTGAGGATAGTTAACTTTTGCCGTAGAAATCATCGACAAAGATGAATCAATACCTTGCACAAAAGCACCGCTTTGAGCAATCTTTTCAGTTAACTGTCCCGTACCGCAGCCCAAATCCAGAATTTGTTCACCAACCTTCGGAGCGAGTAACTCCAAAAGTGATTCGCCGTACTGCCAAACAAAAGCATGATTTTGCTCGTAAAGAGCTGAATTCCAATAAGTTTCTGACATCTCTTCTCTTCTTTCCTCTTCTCTTTTCTCTTTTCTTCTCTTCGCGTTCTTCCCGTCTTCGCGGTTCGTTATTAAATTATTTGCCAGCAAGGAGACCAATTCCATCCCCATCAATACGGCAAACCCTAATATTTTCTAAAATCCGCGCTCCCTGCTTTTCATAAAAAGCAATTCCCGGTGCATTGCCAGTATTAACAGTCCATTCAATCCGCCCGCAATTTGTGGACTCAGCAATTTTTGCCAAATACTTTAACAGCGCTGTACCGACTCCCATACCGCGCATAGGAGCTTGCACAAATAAATCATCAAGCCAAAGGCACGGCTGCGTCAATAAACTTGAATAGGAGGAATAAAAAAGAGCAAATCCTACCGCTTTTCCCGCAATTTCAGCTAACAATACCCGCACTAGCGGAGGCTGAAAAAAAAACGTTTGCTGCAATTTATCTGCTGTTGCCACCAACAAATTTTTACATCCATCAAACTCGCTTTTTTGCGAAATAAAGTCCACGATTAATTCCAAATCTGCCAGATTTGCTTCTCTAATTTTGATATCCAAATTAGCCATTGTTTAATTCTCAACTTTGCCTATTAATCACTGTATGAAATGTATTCATGAATGTCCAATATATGTTTAGATAATAATTTAGACTTTTAAAATATCAATGATTGGGGAGCTATGGAACTTCGGCATTTGCGTTATTTCATTGCAGTTGCAGAGGAACTGAATTTCACTCGGGCAGCCGAAAAACTGCATATTGCCCAACCTCCGCTGAGCCAACAAATCCAGCATTTGGAGGCAGAGTTGGGGTTTCAACTGTTTCGCCGCACCAAGCGGACGGTGCAGTTAACGGCAGCGGGACAGGTTTTTTTCGAGGAGGCAGGGAAAATTCTGCAGCAAGTCGATCGAGCAATTCAACTCGGCCGACAAACCAGTCGGGGCGAACTCGGAAAATTGACGGTCGGCTTTGTGAGTTCTGCAGCACACAACGTGGTTCCAGCGATTTTGCAGGCTTTTCGCACTAGGTGTCCCGCCGTCAAATTGGAACTGCACGAACTGACGACAAACGAACAGTTGCAGCGGCTGCGGTTCGGGCAAATTGATATCGGCTTCGTGCGTCCTCCGGTTGAGGAAGAGGGGATAAATTCTGAAATCGTTTTTCGAGAATCGCTGATGGTGGCACTGCCAGAAACTCATCCGGCGGGCGATCGCGCGAAGGTAGAATTGCGCGAACTCTCTACCGAACCGTTCATTTTATTTCCGCGCTCCCAGGCTCCGGGATTGTACGATGCGATCGTCAGTCTTTGTCAGCTTGCTGGTTTTAGCCCGATCGCAGCTCAAGAAGCAATTCAAATGCAGACAATTGTGAGTCTGGTAGCCGCCGAGATGGGAGTGGCGATCGTCCCGGCGTCGATGCAAAATTTCCAGCGCAGGGGGGTTGTTTACAAAGCGCTGCCAGAATCAACCTCCATTGTGGCGATCGCCCTAATTTGGCGCAGCGATCCCACGGCGGCGGTGCAGCGGTTTTTGGAAGTTGCCAGAGTGCAGCAGCGAATTTGAGATTTGAGATTGTAAATCTTAGATTGACTGGTAATTTGACAAAGTTATTAAAACTCAAAGATTTTCTGTGCAACAACACCCGTAGAATGATTAATTGATGCTCCAAGTTCGAGCAACTACCGCCGTAAAAGTCGGCACCATCCGACCCGAACGGCTCAGAATATCCCACGTAACTATTCAGTACAAGAGAGCAAGGGATGGTATTGGCAACAGAAATGGGTTCGTCCCAACCGGAATCCTCTTTCGATTTATCTGCTTATCTAGCCAAGCGCAAAGAGGCGATCGAGGTAGCTCTCGACAGTGCACTGCCGGTCATCTACCCAGAGACAATTTACGAAGCAATGCGCTACTCGCTGCTAGCGGGGGGCAAGCGCCTGCGTCCGATCCTGTGTCTGGCTAGCTGCGAACTGGCTGGCGGCACTATATCTATGGCAATGCCGACAGCTTGCGCTGTGGAAATGATCCACACGATGTCGCTGATTCACGACGATTTGCCGGCAATGGACAATGACGACTACCGGCGCGGCCAACTGACGAACCACAAAGTCTACGGCGAAAATATTGCCGTTTTGGCTGGCGATGGTTTGTTGAGCTATGCCTTTGAATTGATCGCCACTAAAACTGAGAACGTACCCCCCCAGCAGGTGTTGCAGGCGATCGCCCATTTAGCGCGGGCATCGGGCGCTCCTGGACTCGTAAGCGGTCAGGTGGTTGACTTGGAATCGGAAGGAAAGACAGGTGTTTCTCTGGAAACTTTGAATTATATTCACGCTCACAAAACAGGCGCGCTGTTAGAGGCCTGCGTAGTTTGTGGGGCAATTCTGGCTGGGGCCTCGGCTGCGGATTTGCAGCGGATGTATCGTTTCGCTCAAAATATTGGGCTGGCTTTCCAGATCGTTGACGACATTCTGGATATTACTGCTACCCAAGAAGAACTGGGCAAAACTGCTGGCAAAGATGTTCAAGCAGGAAAAGTCACTTATCCGAGTTTGTGGGGAATTGAGGAGTCTCGGCGTCAAGCTTCGCAGCTTGTTGCTGATGCTAAGGCTCAATTGGCGGTATTTGGAAGCAAAGCCATACCGCTGCTGGCGATCGCCGATTTTATTACCAGCCGCAGTAACTAGAAATATCAAACACTATGCAGGAAATTTGCAGCGGCGTATTAAACAATCATGTACTGGTAGTTGCTTTGATCGCTTGTCTGGCGGCTCAGATCATTAAGCTGCCGATCGAGTTGGTCAAAAATCGCAAGTTTAATCTTCAGTATTTGGTAACAACGGGGGGAATGCCAAGCGCTCACTCGTCTTTTGTCGGCGCTTTGGCTGCTGGAGTCGGACAAACGATGGGATGGGAAAGTCCGGACTTTGCGATCGCTGCGATCTTTGCAATTATTGTAATGTACGACGCAGCAGGCGTCCGCCAAGCAGCAGGCAAGCAAGCTCGCATCCTCAACCAAATTATTGACGAGTTTTTTGAGGAAGATCACAACCTGAATGAGGCTCGCCTCAAAGAGTTGCTGGGACACACTCCTTTTCAAGTGCTCGTCGGTTTGGGGCTGGGAATCACTATTGCTTGGATCGCAGGACCTGCATATTAGTTAACAGTTAACTGTTGACTGTTAACTGTTGACTGTTGACTGTTAATTAATCACTACTGACCGAATTCTGCTTGCAGCAGGTCGTCGTTGTCATCGGCGATCGTGGCGACAATAGTAATAACTCGAGAAATTTCCCCGGCCGAGATTTCGGCGATCGTCCGAGTCGATATTACCGCAACTTGATTGTCAACAATCGCAAAATGAGATTCCAAAGTAGACAGCCAATTCATTTCTAGGATTTTCCGCATTAATTGAGCTTCATTCTTCGCCGGCAACTGCAGTACAAAAGCCCAAACAGTCAAAGTATCATCTTCAGTTTCGCCCGTAAGTTGTACGAACACTTCAACGCTGCCGTACTTAAACTTCCAAAGATGCCCGCCAGCTTCATTTTGACCGACCATCACTTTTTGGTCTACAGCCATGCTGGCGATGACAGTTTCAATTTCTTCTGCATAGGTGACGGCTGTGGCTTTTTCGACCTGCTCGGAGGCGATCGCGCTTTCACTCGATTGGCTTTCTGCGGAAGCTGTTTGTAGGTTCGGCTCGCTGGTAGTCATAGTTATGATTTGACGGAAAGTCTTCCACTAATCAGTTTACTTCCTACAGGTTGAGATTGTAGATTTTAAATCTTGGATTTGTCCAAAATCTCAACTATACAATGCCAGCCATTCGGGGATTAGCAAGAGAAAGGAAATCGGTTTTCAACCGCCTCTGGTTCCCGTTCACCTTTAGGACTTACAAAAAGAAACCCGGTTTCTCACAAAAATATCGGGCCCCTCAACGAAGCAGCCAAGAAGAAACCGGGTTTATACTGCCCCCGCAGACAATTGCTCACCTGTATTTAAGCCTTGGGCTTAGCCGCCGGCTTCTTCTCAATGGTTTTCATGCCGTTGAGGAACATCGGCACAAATTTCTCCACAAATGCCTGCGGGTCGCGGTTCCAGGCCCGCTGAGCGACATCGACTCTGGTCATTTGCAGATCCGGGGCCAGCAGGGTTCTGGGCAAGCGTTCCATCAAGTATTGCGGGCGTTCCCACATCGGCATGGTGTTGGCAATATCTACCAGGCGGGTAACGCGGCGGAGTTCTGCCCCCAGCATGATATCCATTCCCGATTCAAATGCTGCTTGTTCGATCGCCGCGTACTTGCGCTTTGCCTGTTCCACCTTTTGGCGGTGTTCCGGGCTTTTGTCGGCGATTTGGGCCAGCCAGCGGTTGCCCCAGCGGACGTGACCAGCTTCTTCGGGAAAAATCTGTTCGATAGTTTCGCGGATTTTGACGTTTTCTGCGGTTTGGGGAGCCTGTTTGAGGGCGTGGATGTGCGCGCCGAAATACTCGCATCCTCGCTTCTCGGTGACGTTAATCGCGGCTAGAGAAGAAATTACAAAATCTTCGCGGTCTTTGGCGGGGTCTTGTTGTTCGCTGTCATACAACCTTTCAAATTCGTCAATGTAGGAGACTCCCGGCGGCGTTCCCACATTTTGGCCCAAGTCTACCAGGAGGTCGGTGAGCCACATGGCGTGCCGCGCTTCGTCGGAAATGTGCCGGGAGAGGTCGCGCACGAGTTGGGCCGGGTTGCCGTCGAGCCGTTCGATTAAGTCCGTGAGGTCTTTGCAACTGCGCTGTTCGCTGTAGCGGTAGCGGTTGAGGGTGATCAGGTGAATTTCGCGATCGCGCACTACTTGAGCTAATATCTCGCGCGCTCCCATTGCGTTGCGCAGCTTCCGGGGATAGGCAACAGTCATGTTTTATGTTGTTTTGTAAAGATACTTGTATAAGTGTAACGCAGTTTTTGCGACAACCAATTACCTCGCAAGGGTGAAAGTTGTTGTTAGTTCGGAGATTCAATTTTATACAGAGAAAGTTTTTACTAGCTCAACCAACGAAAATAGTTTGGAGTAGGGAGTCATACCATTTTAGATTTTAGATTTTAGATTTTAGATTTTAGATTTTAGATTTTAGATTTTAGATTTTAGATTTTAGATTTTAG
>NZ_JAUBTB010000177.1:0-5633 GCF_036704965.1 Microcoleus sp. F10-B2
ACTTTTGTTGCATCTGTGGAAAAAATCCTGAAAGAATTTGGAGAAAACTATGTAATTAATTTTGTCTAGCTACTTATATCTCGTAACTCTCCTATCTGGCAAGAAATCGAGTGGCCTTTCCCAGCCGCCAGAGTGGCAATGCACCTAATAACCGCACAGCCCGGATTTTGAATAAAATATAGACAAATGGCTGAAACTACGATCGCCCAATTGCTGTAGAGATCGATCGAAAACCTGGCTGCTGCAGTAATTTGCCCTCCTATTGCAAAAATCTCACTTTGCATCCCCCCACTTCTAATTCCTTGTGTTATTCTAATAATCGTGAATACTAGAACGATACTCACAACGCAAGTTCTTCTGGTAACGCTGGCAATGACTAGCGCACAAATCATCACCTCAAATCTTGTATTTAGGTGATGTGCGTTGAAATATGAAGCCATTTAGCTAAACCTGGAGGTGATGCCCATGATAGAAAGTAGTAAACGCATGGGTCATCAGATTGGAAACTACCGGCTGTGCGCCGGGGCCGCTCACTAGCAGTCAGCCGTCGTTTCCAACGGGAAACGACTTCCACGGGGAACCAGGCTGAGCTAGGGATTCTCCCGGCAGTCAGGTTCTAATCTGAAGACCCGCTAGACCGCTCTCACCTCAAATAGTGTTAAATCTTGAGTATTAAAACTTGAGCCTCAACACTATTGGTGAGAGCGGATAGTTTTTGGTAGGATTTTCCGCAGGTGGGCTGTGAATCTGCCATTGCTAATCCCAAAGTAAAATAAATTATGGCTGACCTACTTAACGATACTGAAATTCAAGAGCGCGCCAGTCAATTGTCAGGCTGGACGGTTGAAGGCAAACAACTGCGGTGTACTCGTTCATTTAAAGATTTTATCGAAGCGATCGCCTTTGTGAATAAGTTGGTCGCCCCGTCAGAAGCTGCAGGACATCACCCAGACATAGAAATCTCCTATAACAAAGTTACAGTTAACTTGACAACCCACGATGCCGGACGCTTAACTGAGAAAGACTTTGCGCTAGCCCGAGAGATTTCTGCGCTAGATTGAAAGAGTGCCAGTTGACCCAACAAGAGCTCTCCATCTAGCCACAGTCCCCGATCGCGGAAAGCTCGCAAATAAAAAATCGACTTGGGGTTAAAATCGGGTGTGAAAAAGTCGAGAGGCCAAACGTTCAATGTATAAAAGGCTATTCCCCATCATCCGACCATGATCGTATTTGAAAAGCCAGAGTTCAAGAACGAGTCTGCAGCAGCAGAAAAAACCGATCTGATAGAAAAGCTTTTAGATATTGGCGCAGCTCTGTCGAGCGCCCAAGATTTGGGCGACTTGTTAAACTTAATTTTATCCAAAAGTAGGGAAATTACCTACAGCGATGCTGGCAGCGTTTACTTAGTAGATCACAGCGACGAAACATCTAAGCTGCTATTCAAGGTAGCCCAAAACGCTTCTCAACCCAGCCTGTCGTTTAAGGAGTTTGCTCTGCCGCTGACAGACAAAAGTTTGGCGGGATACGTGGCAATTACAGGTCAAAGTTTGAACCTGTCTGATGCCTACGACTTACCCCCGGGCGTACCCTACCAGCTAGATACCAGTTTTGACAGGGATATTAATTACCGCACTTGCTCGGTAATGGTGCTGCCGATGCAAAACAGACAGGGGGAAACCATAGGCGTACTGCAACTGATCAACCGCAAAACAAAAGCAGATGCGGTGCTGACTGCAGAGAATGCCTGGGAATCGACACAGCAGTATTCGGAGTGGGAAGAAAGGATAGTTCGATCACTCGCTTCTCAAGCAGCAATCTCGATCGAGCGCAATCAACTCCAAGAAAGCATAGAACATTTGTTTGAGGGCTTCGTCAAAGCCTCGGTGCAAGTCATAGAAGCCAGAGACCCCTGTACCTACGGCCATTCAGAACGAGTAGCAGCCCTCACAGTACGCCTGTCAGAAGAAGTAAACACCGTCAGCAGCGGAGGACTGCGCTCTGTTTACTTTAACAACCGCCAAATTCAAGAAATTCGCTACGCAGCCCTGCTGCACGATTTTGGCAAAATCGGAGTGTCAGAAGCAGTTTTGACCAAACAGAAAAAGCTTTACCCCGCACAGCTAGAAATTATTCGCCACCGCTTTGGCTTAGCTCAGCGGACGATGGAAATGGAATGCGTCCAGTCTAAATATAAATACTTGCTGGAGCATTCAGCCTACCGAAAACACCCCAGCCAGCCAGAGTGCGCTCAATGCCAGGAAATCGAACAGCTAGATACTAAGCTGGCAGAGGCGAAAACCCGATTAGCAGAATACTGGGAAGTGCTGTTAGAGGCAAACGAGCCTCACATTTTGGCAGCAGAACCCCTAGCTCAACTGCGAGAGATTTCTCGGCAAACTTACAGAGATATAGACGGGGCAATTAAACCGCTGCTAACCCCAGAGGAGATAGTGCAGTTGATGGTGTCGAGGGGGAACCTCACCTCGGAAGAACGATCGGCAATAGAATTTCACGTAACTCACACTTACGAGTTTCTCACTCAAATTCCTTGGACAAAGGATTTAAAAAATGTCCCAGATATTGCCTACGGACATCACGAAAAACTGGACGGCACAGGCTATCCGCGAGGTCTAAACAAGTCAGAAATTCCAATTCAAGCGCAATTGATGACGATCGCCGATATTTACGACGCCCTGACAGCAGGCGATCGCCCCTACAAGCGAGCTCTGCGCACAGAGGCAGCGATGAAAATTTTGTGGCAAGAAGCAGCTCACCACAAAATCAACGCCGATTTGTTAGAATTGTTCGACCACCGCCAAGTCTTTAGCGTCCTCGGACACAGCTTGGAAGTGAAAGTCGAATCAGCCTAGACGAGTCGGGCGTGCTGTGCTAAAAATTAAATAAGCCGATCGGGCGCTATCAAGTGTCATCAGTAAAATCAATCCACAGCCCCAGTCTGGTCGGGTTTTGACGCCGTTGAGTACAGGTTAAAAAACAGGATCTCAGCAGCCGTCAGTCACATCTATATACTCGGTCAGCCCGAAAGAATCAAAAGAAAAAGTGAATTTTAGGTCTCTTTTTAGAGTATGCTAGTTGAGCAACGACTGACCACATAGAAGACTAGAAAAGTTTCTCTGTAATCGGTGTGAGGATGAGAGTGAATATGTCGAAATTTTTGTGGAGTTACCTACTAATCAGCCCAGCAGTCTTAGGAGCTACCCTAGTAGTTTCTTCGAGCGCGATGGCAGCAGACGCTCAGCAGGCTGCTGATGCGCTCAAGCCGGCTGCCGCCAAAGCTGAAACCGCTGAAACCTCCGAAGCGAAACTAAATGCTTTAGCTGCTGTTTCCGAAACAACTGCCGCCTCCGAGCCAGTAGAAGAAATTTCCGAAGCCGCTGGCAGCGAAACCCACGCAGCGATTGCAGATTCGACTGCGGCTGCAACTGAAAGTGCGATCGTCGGAGCCAACGCAGCTCCTGCTGAGGCAGAGCCCCAAGCGGCATCACAACCTACAAGTGAATCTTTAGCCGCAGTTGAGCCAACAGTCGCTCAACCAGTAGAAAATTCTGCCCCGGCTGCCCAACTAGAAATTCCAGCCCCGGCAGCTACCGCTCTCCCAGAGCAAATCGGTGCAGTTCAATTAGAAACTCCAGCCCCGGCAGTGGCAGAGTCGGCAGAACAAAGTTTGCCACAACCGGCTGAATCTTTAGCCCAAACTGCCGCACCACAAGAGCAAAACCCAGCCGCCACATTAGAACAGCTCAACCAGTACAGCAGTGAAGGTGCTGCAGGCGGCGAAACTCAAGGTCAAGTTACCTCAGTATCTCAACTTTCCGACGTGCGGCCCACAGACTGGGCATTCCAAGCACTGCAATCCCTAGTCGAGCGCTACGGCTGTATTGCCGGGTATCCCGACGGCACCTTCCGCGGCAACCGCGCCATGACCCGCTACGAATTCGCAGCCGGTTTAAATGCTTGTTTAGACAAGGTGAGCGAGCTAATTAGAGGAGGCACTGGCAACTTCGCCACGAAAGAAGACTTGGCAGCCCTCCAACGGCTCCAAGAAGAATTTGCAGCGGAACTGGCAACCCTGCGCGGTCGCGTCGATGCTTTGGAAGCTCGGACAGCCGAACTCGAAGCCAACCAATTCTCCACTACTACCAAGCTGACTGGGGAAGCAATTTTTGCCCTCAGCGATGACTTTGGCGGCAACGTTGGCTTGTTTGGCACAGACGAAAGAAGAATTGGCAGCGACAACAACGAAGCTGTCTTCCAACAGCGGGTGCGTCTGAATTTAAACACTAGCTTCACCGGCAGAGACTTGCTGCTGACCAGGCTTCAAGTCGGCAACGGTCGCAACTTCAACCTTGGGGCTACCAGCGAAGGCACTCAAACTTGGAATGTAGTTGGCAGAACAGACAACGTTGTTGCACTAGACAGCTTGCTGTACAAGTTTCCACTCAGCGCGCGGACGAACGTTACCATTGCAGCTAACGCTGGCGTTTGGGACGACATTATGCCGACTGTCAACCCTTACTTTGAAGACTTTGACGGCGGCAACGGATCGCTGAGCGCCTTTGGACAGCGCAACCCAATTTACCGCTTGGGCGGTGGCGCGGGAATCGGCTTTGACTATGCCTTCGGCGGCAGGGGCTTGCTGGGCGGCGTGTTCGGCCCGACTTCTCTGTCCTTCGGCTATTTGGCCTCAAATGCAGCCAGTCCTAGCAGGGGCGCGGGCTTGTTCAACGGCGACTACGCGGCGATGGGCCAGTTGACTTTTACCCCCGGACGCAACTTACAAATTGCTTTCAACTACAACCACGGTTACTTTAGCCGAGGTAACTTCGGGTTTGACAACGGCTTGGGGAATGGAGCCGAGAATCTCGGCGGTTTCACGGGTACCGGCGTGGCTAATTCCATCAACGGTTTGACTGAAGGCCCTAACGCTCGCAAAGTTGTTAGCAACTCCTACGGCGCTCAGGCTTCGTTGCGGCTGAGCCCGAGGTTTATCCTTGGCGGCTGGGCTGGTTTAACCAATGCTCGGATCATCGGCACCGGTGATGCGAGAATTTGGAACTACGCTGTCACTTTGGCTTTGCCCGATTTAGGGAAAGAAGGCAACTTGCTGGGGATTGTGGTAGGTCGCGAGCCTTACTTGGATAAACTTGAGGCTCCAAGGAGTTTGCGGAGCTTCCGCAACGATGATTCCTATCACGTCGAAGGTTTCTACAAGTACCAGCTCACCGATAACATTTCTCTGACTCCAGGCGTCATTTGGATTACCAACCCCAATCAAAACGACGGTAACGACGACATCATTATTGGTACTCTCAGAACGACTTTCACGTTCTAGGAGCGCGTTCTAGGAGATAGCGGGAGTCATATTCTCACCGATAGCAACTCCTGATTCTCAAGTTAGCCCTGCCTATTGCAGGGCTTTTTTGTGCGGTGGACGAATAAGGAGGGCTTGCCGAAAAAGCCTAAAACCTTTACACGGAACTTACCCCTGCAGGGGGTAGTTTCGGTGGCTGTATTCTTTGAGCTGTATTCGTTTTAGCCCACATTCCGCAGATATTTAGACAAATTTAATAGTTTTAAATTGGGAGGCATAAAGCCATGTAATCAATATATAG
>NZ_JAUBTB010000178.1:0-5452 GCF_036704965.1 Microcoleus sp. F10-B2
AAATCTCAAAAATCATTTTCGGGTTCCCTCTCGTATTTTTGCCCGTATCATACCGTAATTCAGCAACGCCATTTATTCCAATGGCTAAGGCAGAGCGACGGATTATTTTAGTCGGCGACCATCGCCAGCTACCCCACATTCTCGAAGAAGATGTCGAACGTCAACTGAATTCATCGAACCAGACAACTCAAGATGCCCTGAAGAAAAGCTTGTTTGAGCGGCTATTCAAACAGTTGCAGGAATGGGAAAAACGGGATGGCATTAAGCGCACCGTGACCCTGGATACTCAATACCGGATGCACCCAATCTTGGGTGATTTTGTTAGCCGCACCTTCTACGAATATCATGGAGAGCCTCCCATTAAGCCTGGTAGACCAGAAAAGGAATTCTTTCACGAGCTCCCGGGTTATCAAGATAAGGTCGCTGCCTGGATTAATGTCCCCCTCAATTTAGGAAGTGAAACCAAAGGACACAGTAAGTCGCGTCCTGTAGAAGCCAGACGGATTGCAGAAGAACTAAAACGCCTCATTGAACACGACTCTCGTCTGACATTTGGGGTGATTGCCTTTTACAGAGCCCAGGTGGCAGAACTCTGGCAGCAACTTTACAAGCTGGAATTAGCAGAAGTTACAGATGACGGTAACTATCAGGTTGCTTCAGCATGGCGAGAAACAACAAATCATGATGGTAAACTCGTTGAGCGATTGAGAATTGGCACTGTTGACGCCTTTCAGGGCAAAGAATTCGATGTCGTGTTTCTCTCTGTGACCCGCAGTAACAATATTCCAGCAACACCCGATCGCCCAGAAACTTATCGCCGGAAATATGGCTTTTTACTGTTGGAGAATCGTCTTTGCGTGGCCATGAGCCGACAACAGCGGTTGCTGATTGCTACAGGTGACTTGGAGATGGTCAGAGCAGAAGCCGATCGGCCAGAAAGCGAACGTCAGGCAATTCGTGAATTAATTGCCTTTTATGAACTCTGTAAAACACCTCACGGAAAAGTTTTTTAGGACAACAGCCATGCCTTTCCGCAAAGATACTTCTGTTCTCTATTACAATCCTTCACCCAAGGCCCGTTGGAGTCAGCTAAAATATTTGCTGTATCCCGTTCGTATGTATCGAGTTGTGGCGCCTCGTGTCTCATCTCGTAAAGTCAATATCTTAGAAAAAGCAGTTTTGGGAATGTGTCGCGCAGGCATCACTGAAGCTGCTAAAATTGGTCATCACCTTGATATTGGCAAAGATCTAACAGCCCTCATCATCTCTCAACTTGCCGATCGATATTACGTTGACTCACGTGGAAACCTTACTCAAAAGGGGCAAAAAGTTCTGGAAGACGAAACTTCTATCGCCCAGGATGTTACTGCTGGGTTTATCTTCCAAGATCCGTGGACAGGTGACTTATTTCCACGCTTTGTAGAGCGCGAAGAGTACGCTGAAGTTCGTTTCAATTCAGGGTCTCTAGAATTAATTCTCGGTACAACCGGTAAGCCAAATTACCAACGGCTTTTTATGCCGCCGCAAGTCAAAAATACGATCGAACGGCAACCTTCTCCAACTGAAATTATCCAGGCAGTTGAGAAACACGAAAGAACGCTTAAAAATGTCATTCGGAGCAAAGAGGATGATGATGATGATACCTGGGCTTATGAGAAGCTTCCGACTCTCGATCGCGTAAGTTTTATTGATGACGAACCAACCGATCTATGGCTGGCAACTTGTATATATGTACCTGAAGACTCTTCAAGTGCGAATGTCTGGAACGTTTGCGATCCGTTTGGCTTAGGAGATAGCCCCTGGTTGCTCCACAAGTTAGAGAAACACCGAAAAAATCAAACAATTCAGGGATTAGAGAAATGGTTGCTTAATATGCTGGGCGACCAACGAAAGGAGCAATTCAATAACCTTGATGATTGGCTAACCCGGGCAGATGGGGAAGCCTGTTTACAGGTTGAGGATAAATTGACTCCTGCAATTAGAAAATGGGAGGAGTTATTTGATGATCTAGTCGCCCTTGAGCGATTATATATTGAGGCGGAGGAAGTGACAGATTGTAAAATTCTGCTCGGCAAATTGGAGGATATTTTGACTAAATCGCAGAAGGTGGCTGAAAGACTGTTGAAAATGCTTCAGCAGGATTATCCTACCAAAGGAAAAGCCGATAGATTGAGTGACCGCAGAGAGTTGAATCGTCAACCCCTGAATGATTATGCAGAAAATGCTGGTTTCAAACAGCCTTTGCCTCCCGGATTACTGAGTGTCGATCGCAATTCAATCCGCAAAGCCGCAGATTATGGAAATGGTTCGCTACGTGCTCTTATACTAGCTACACTACTTGCTACTCCAGATAACTCCCCACATCCACTCCGACTTGCAGCTCAACAATACCCCGATTTACTACATCTCCTGGATGAGTTGGCAGAAAAACGTAATGCTGCCGCACATAGCTCAAATCAGAGGGATGATACTCAACCACGCGAATTAGCAGACTTGGCACGACAAATCGATACCGTGTACAGGTTAGTCGCTGGAACATTGCAACTGTCATATCAACCGTAAAAACTTACCTTTCTGAGGATTAATATGGGTCGCAGTAAAAAAAGATTTTCAGGTAATCAAAATCAAACCGGAGTTAAAAACCCTGGAGGCGATGGAAAAAGTGATACTAATGCGGGAATAAAAACATCAAATCCCGAAAAAATAGACTTCTCTAATGAGCAGATTAATGCCTTATCGGACAATGCTTCCGAACAGCTTACGGAAGAAGATTTAGAAACATTAGGCTCATCCCCTCCAGAGAGTTTTGACCTTAAGCAGCTTTGGGAGAAAGCAGCAATTTTTGATTCAGCTACCAAACGCCTGGAATTGGAAAATCAGCAACTTGAGAGCCAAAAACAAGAGTTACAGGTTAAGCAGACTGATTTAGAAGAGCAGAAGCAGAAATTGACAGAAGCATCTAAACTCTTAGGAAAGGATCGAGAGCAACTGAACCGACAACTGGCAGAAGTAAACCAACAAGAGCGCCAATTTCAAGAACGGGAAGCTAATGCAACAGCCGGATTTCTGACCCAAAATCGAGTTGCCCTATCCCAATTGGAACAACAGGTTGCACAAGTCAGCCAAGAGATCGCCCAAGCTCTTAGCAAGAAGGTCGAGATTCAGCAACAACTGACAGAAGAAATTGCTCAGAAGTATGCTGAATTTGAGCAGAAGATTTGTACAGAAAGACAGGAATTTGAGCAAGAGCGGCAACAACTAATTACAGATCGCAAATCATTGAGGAAGGAGCAAAACAGGTTAGAAATTGACCGTGAGTTACTGGACGAAGAGCGACAATCTTTTGAAGAAAAAGTAGATCGACGTGCAGCCGCAAAAGTTGAGAGCCTTGAAGCTCATTTGCGAGTTTGGAAAGAACGGTATGAGAAATCACAGGAAATACAGCGCAGTCTTGAAGCGAATTTGCTCAAAACTGTTGATGCAGTCAGGAGATTTGGGCAACGTAATCCAGAAGAGATATTGGCTGAGTTAGAAGACTTGCGCCGGCAGAAAAATGAATTAGAGCAAAAATTATCTGAACGTCCTACAGAAGCTGCTGCGAGACGCTTGGAAGATTTGGAGGCTCAGAAAGAACAGTGGGAAGCAGAACGTTTTCGACTGAGCACAAAAGTACAGGAATTAGAGCGTTCAGCAGCCACTAATCGAATTGCAGTTCTTAATTTGGAAACGTTGCGGGATGAAAAGGAAGCTTTAGAAGCTAGCAATAATCGTCTTCGAGCAGTGCTGGAAGAGTTAAGGGTAAACGTCAATGATGCGATCGCTCAATCTAAAGAGCGTAGCCCCTTTGAGAAATGTGTCCAACTGGACAAAGATGAGAATTTGCAAATTGCTCCCACACTTTCACAGGAATCAATCGATCTTGCACAGTTTGCTGAAGACCTTCGTTATCGTATTGCTATATCTCCCAAGGGTAAGCGGTTGTACTACTCAGAACAGGACATCCGAGCCTTCTTGGGTGGGATTGCGATGAGTAAACTCCACATCCTACAAGGTATCAGTGGCACGGGTAAAACCAGTCTCCCTATTGCCTTCGCACGTGCATTAGGACGGCGAGGAAGAGATAACTATAAACTGGTTGAAGTACAAGCAGGATGGCGCGATCGCCAGGATTTAATTGGCTACTACAACTCTTTTGAAGGGAAATTCTATGAAACAGAGTTTTTAAGGGCTTTGTACGAGGCTCAGTGTCCCGAATTCCGCGATCAAATTTATATCATCATCCTAGATGAAATGAATCTATCTCGCCCTGAACAGTATTTTGCCGACTTTCTTTCCAAATTAGAACAGGATGCCCCTGAACTGATATTAAATACCGATCTAGAACGTCCCTCACCCCAACTTTTCAAAAAGAATGACACACTTATCATTCCACCAAACGTCTGGTTCGTTGGAACTGCTAACCAGGATGAAACTACTTTAGAATTGGCAGATAAAACTTACGATCGCGCTCATGTAATGGAACTTGAACGTAGTCAGGAACGCTTTGATCTTCCTAAACTTTCAGGAAGATATCCCATCTCTTATAATGCACTGACAACTGCTTTCAAGGAAGCTCAGAAACAACATCAGAGTAAAGCTACTAAAGCATTCGACTTTCTGAATTACTACCTATCTGAGATATTGGAAAGTAAATTAAAAATTGGTTGGGGAAATCGACTACAACGTCAAATTAATGATTACATCCCGGTTTTGATTGCGGCAGGAGGTTCCCTAACGGAAGCGACAGACGACATTCTGGCAACTAAGATTTTGCGGAAAGTGCGCGATCGCCATGATATCCAACTAGAAGATATGACCAAACTTAAGGAAACGATAGAAGAATACTGGTCGGAACTAGACGCAGGTGTACCAGTCAAGTCATTTAACATTCTGGAATCAGAGTTGCAGCGGCTTGAGCGAGGAACGTATTAATTATGCAGTTTTACAATCGCTTAACTGGACAGACTCGTAAAGAAATGCCGACTCGGTTATGGTTGGGTCAATGGCAGATTCATACTGAAACAGAAACAGCTACAGTCAATGCTGTCCCCATCTCACCGCAATCCAGACTATATATTTTTCCTGATACTGGGAAACGCTGTTCAATACGAGTGTTAGATGAAAGTAGAAAGGAACAATCTTTCCCTGATTGGCAAATTCCTTCTGATTTGCTGTTGGAAAGCCTTGGCTTTTTTGCGGGAACCCTCGATAAACTCGATAAACTCTCAGGTAATTTATGGGAGAAATGGGTAAATACATCGCCACTGGTGCATGATATTGGAAAAACTATTCGTCCCCAAAGATTAGAGGAACTTCTGGAGAGACACATTGGACATATTAGACATCTCCAAAAACAATTAAAGCCTTTGTGTAACGCCGGCTGTATGACGTAAATGCAATCATCATAAATTAG
>NZ_JAUBTB010000179.1:0-5314 GCF_036704965.1 Microcoleus sp. F10-B2
AATTCACAGGGCATTACCCAGAATCGGTTCACGTTGACCAGATTTACCGTACTCGCTCGAATAGAGCCTGGTGTAAAGAAAGAGGAATTAGGATGAGCGGTCCGCCCTTGGGAAGACGGTCAGCTCATGTGAGTAAAGCAATAAAAAAGCAAGCTCAAGAAGATGAAAAAGCGCGTCAGGCTATAGAAGGGAAATTTGGTCAAGCAAAAAGAAGGTTTAATCTCGATCGAGTGATGACCAAACTCGATCATACATCTGGTACAGCGATTGCAATTGCTTTTTTAGTCATGAACCTTGTTGCGGGATTAAGGAGGTTATTGTGGCTTTTTTTGTGTCAAATTATATTAATAAGGACTAGAAAGGTGACTGAGATTATCAAAAGCTATCCTCCGGTATTACAAATAGAATAAAAACTTATATTAAGCGTTGGCGGGCAATAGCGCGATCGAACTTTTTTGAGTTTTTTGGACTTATTCAGCAAGCCCTAGATAGTGAATTAATAATTGAATAGAATGTTTGAGCAACTTGCTGTCTGATTTAGAATAACAAAGAGTTTTTCGTTTTCCACGACCTATCCGGATGTCTTAATCTTGTATTTTCGCCTTCAAGTCTTGTCATAGAGGTTTGGCTAATTATTGGCTATTCATCGGCAATAAAGTTAGGGGAAACTTTCGGGTCATCTGTCACATAAAAATAGCATTTCCATTTATTAACAAGATTCCCAAGTGGTTCAAAGGTTTTACCACGCTCGATCGCCTAATACCCATTCTCAAATACCTGGTTGAAAGTTGTCTACCGCTGTCGGCAGCCAAGTTGTTTTTTGAGTCGATAAATGTTTCTAATTCATCTAATTCTTAAACTTTGGGAATTGCCTCGGACTCGTAAGAATTTCGCAGGAGTTTTCCTACTTGTTTTACCAATTAATAATTGCGGCAGGACATTGCATAAGCTCTTCGTTTTGTGAAGTGTTATTTTTGGGCGATCGCACTCTCAATCGATCGTACCCTAATTCAGCAACGCGGCTTGTATTTGCTTAAATCATTTTTTTACCGGAATTAAGTTCGCGAGGCAAGTGAAGACGTAACATACCTCGACTAGCCATCACTCCTACAGCGCCCTTTCTCCGGCGCTGAGATTGGTTTATTGACACGATTGCGCCCTCAACTCTACAGGCCTACAGTATCAAATTGTTGTGCAATTGTTGTGCAATTTTGTTTGGTTTGACGCAACCAAAGGCTGAAAGACTTACGCGCAGGGTGATGCAAGAATTTGACGATACCGCCTTCCAAGCAGCCAGCCGCAGGTTCAAGTCCTGCCGTACCCGTTAACTAAACCTAATAGCATCAACGCTTTGAGCCGTTCTTTACCGCAAAGTAGAGAGCGGCTCAAACCTTATTTGTTGTGCATTTGTTTCGGATTTGTTTGGCCTGCTCAAATCCGAAAAACACTCACGTCCGCGAAAAAGCCCCGCCTGCCAAACCGGGGCTAATTTTCCAGCTTCCCCGATCGACACTGCCAGTTTTTTGAGTTAGCCCTGGACGCGTAAATACCGAATAAACCTGGTTTTTACCAGTTTTCAAGGTCGGGAGGCAGTATTTTCGCAAGAAAAACGCTGTTTCTGACCACCCGTGCGTAAATCTTATGAGTATGTGTTTGCCACAGCCCATGTAACATCATAAAATGTGTATTGTGTCAATATCCGATCGCCTGCGATCTGAAAACAGCAGGACGCGGCGGTTGTGGCCCGAGTAGCCCTCAGGGGTTATCCTTAGTAATCAGGCTAGTTTCCGACAGGTTTGGATATGTTCCCAGCAACTTTATTTCATATTCCCCAAAATTTAATGCTATCACTCGACCGCGGCGCGATCGACCTGTTAAAGCCCCTATTGGCGCAAGCAACCGGAATGCCTATAGTTGCATCGGAAAATACGGCAACCATTGCCCTGGTATTGGTTGCTCTGGGAATTCTAGGTTGGGGATTTTATCGGGCCAGACCTTTTGGCAAACTGGGAATTTTGGCTTGGTTGCAGTCAGTTGCGCTGATGAGCCCCTGGCTGCTGTTCTTTGGTTTGTTCGCCGCCGGGATTTACCTCAATCTAGTTGCGGTATTGTTGCTGCTCGTGGCATCCACGGGATTGTACATTTATCTGGGCAGGCAATTGCGTAAGGCTGCATCCGATGCAGTGCTGCCGCGCCCGGATGCTGCTGAGGTAAATTCCGAAAGCGATGATTTCTCAGCCTCTGACTCGCAGCCGACACCAGCCAAACAAATCATTAAGATCGTCACAGCGCCACCGGCAACTAATGAATTAGAAATAATTCCCGTTCCAGTTGAAGACCTCAAGGCAATTAAAGGCATCTTTGGCATAGATACTTTCTTTGCGACAGAAACGATTCCCTATCAAGATGGGGTAATCTTGAAAGGCAATCTCCGGGGAGACCCAGAACAAGTACACTCGCGTTTGACGGCAAGTTTGCAAGAAAGATTAAACGATCGCTACCGCCTATTCTTAGTAGAAAATCAGGACGACAAGCCCGTAGTTATTATCTTGCCCAGCACCAACGACCCGCAGCCAAGTACCGTATATCAAAAAATCCTAGCAGTCGTGCTGCTGTTGGCAACAATTGCTACCAGCTTGGAAACAGGCGGTTTGCTGCTGGGTTTCGATTTCTTTAACTCGCCGCGTCGATATCTAGAAGTTCTGCCAATTGCAGCCGGAATTTGGGCGGTTTTAGGCTCGGGCGAAATTGCTCGCCGAGTGCTGGCAAATCGGTACAATGTTGGCTTGAGTTGGCCGTTTTTTATACCAACTTTGCAGATAGGTTGTTTTGGAGCGATCGACCGTTTTGAGTCGCTGCTGCCCAACCGTAAAGTTTTGTTTGACATCGCTTTTGCCGGGTCAGCGGCTGGGGGAATAGTTTCTCTGCTAATGCTGGTAACGGGTTTGCTGCTGTCTCACCCCGGCAGTTTGTTTCAAATTCCCACGGAATTTTTCAAGGGCTCGGTTTTGGTGGGAACTTTGGCAAAAGTGGTTTTGGGTTCGGCTTTGCAGCAGCAGATTGTTGACGTTCACCCGCTGGTTGTTATCGGTTGGTTGGGCTTGGTAATAACGGCGATTAATTTGATGCCGGCGGGACAGTTGGACGGGGGTAGAATCGTGCAAGCCATCTACGGTCGGAAAATAGCAAGTCGCGCTACTTTGGCGACGTTTGTGGTGCTGGCCATCGCTTCTTTAGTTAATCCTTTGGCCCTGTATTGGGCGATCGTGATTCTGATTTTACAGCGGAATCTGGAACGGCCGAGCCTCAACGAGCTGACTGAGCCTGACGACGCTCGCGCGGCTTTGGGTTTGCTAGCTTTGTTCTTGATGATTGCTGCGCTGTTGCCTTTGACTCCGGCTTTAGCGGGCCGTCTGGGCATCGGAAACTAACAGCAGCGGTGCAGCTTTGGTAATAGGCTCTTGGGTTGCGGTAAATTAGTGAAATCTAGGAATTGGGCGATCGGGTTCTTAACTACTAATTTCCAATTAAAAGCCGCGCCCCAGGTTATTTCTCTCTTACCAAAAGTTGATTTTTGGACTGCCCAAAATTTGTTTAAACTCGATCGATAAAGTAAAAATAACTTATCTAAGCATATAGGATAAAGTCATGGCTAATCAACTTCCTCCTGTATTGGTAACTTTGGATGCAGATGTTTTGATGGCTGGCAGAACCCAAGTGTGGCAAGAATATGCCAAGGTGGGAACTTGCTATATCCCGGAAGTAGTGTACGACGAAATAGATCGTCTGACAGGGCAAGCGGTGGAAAAAGCTCAAGAGCAAGTAGCTAGAGAGTTTATGCGCTTTTTTGCCGACAGCGGCTGGATAGCAACTGACGCTCAGGAAACACACCGAGCTCTGGAACCTTCGATTAAAAATCAAAGCAAGCCAGCAATGCTCGTAGTGGCGACGGCTCAGTGCGTTTACGGTTTGGCTCAAGAACACCCGGAGGCATTGGTGGTTTTTGTGTCCAACAGCCAGCCTCTGCTGAAGCGGTTGGCTTCTGTAGGCGCTACGAATCTCTGCGGGATTACCGGGGCAATGCTGTTAAATTGGGCGAGGAAAGGGGAACGCCCGCCGGCGGCGACTCAGCAATTGCAAAGTTTGATGCGCACCCTCGCCGAACGCAAATTGACTCAGCGCTCTAACAGCAGAATTCAAGATGCTGCAGTTGGCAAAACCGGGACTTCTGCTAGCAAGTTAACCGAGACGCGCGGCGCTTCTGAATTGAAGTCGCCCAGCAGTTTCACTAAAACAAATAAAACGGGTTTGACTGCGGGCAGCAGTGCGAGTTCGCGCCCCAAAAAGCCGCCCCGCAGTCGCGAGGAACCCAGAGATTACGAGCCGGCTGTATATCGTATGAAACATATTACGCCTCCGCCAAAAAGGAACAGCGGTTTTGTTTCTGGTGCGTTAAATTTTTTGGGAGCGTTATTTTTCTTGACGGTAGCGGTGGGTATTTTGTGGCGAGTGTTCGATGTTAAGGGTTTTAGAAAGACTTTTGTGCCGGCTCTACCGCAGCCCGTGCAACAATTTGTTAAGTCGATCGACCCTAAATAATCTGGTTTTCTGAAAATTCTACCTTCCGATCCCGCTGACTTACAGCACTTCCGGATGTTATGAGGTACAGTAGCAGCAATTAGTAAACCAGTTTTTGAGATGTTTCGGATTAATTAAGTCAAGAGCCACAGCAATTATCGTATCAACCATTTTAGTGGTGGTTGGCGAAAACTGTCGCAATAAAGATTTAAGTTGCGACCCTGGGGGGGTAACAACCAGCCCTGGGTAAACGCATCTAAATTAAGTTGACAGAAAATCATATTTGTGCATAAGTTTTTCTTTTATAAAACCATTCTTAAAACCCACATTCCGCAGTTCTGACTTTGATGACTAAGGATTTTCATACCTTCACTGTAGGAAAAATATCGGTGCCTACCTTTTCTAATTTTAGTATCATTATTTTGCGATTTTGGCGAAATATAAGAAATTGGAATTCACAGATATTTCCTAATATATTCCTTCGGCAATATCTGAACTCATTCTCCCTAAATAGGGCTTGCTGAAAAAGTAAGAAAACAGGATTTAGAAAGATGAATGAACTCGCGAGTCCCTTGATAATATAAGCTTTGTTTACGCTATTTTATATAAAACATAATTTTTATTAATCATCACAGGTGGAAAACAGGAAAAAAAGTGTATAAGTAATTGGACAGAATTAATTACACGCTGATTCTTTGCTAATTTTTTACTAGACAAGGCTTGTAGCCCATAGTTT
>NZ_JAUBTB010000180.1:0-5070 GCF_036704965.1 Microcoleus sp. F10-B2
GAAGCTAAGTGTTGGCTTTTCCCAAAAGCAGCGCATTTTATCATACTTTTGTATACTTGCAAAATCGGGATGCTCCCTCCGTGCGATCGATCTCAAATCTCAAATTTCAAATTTCAGGTGGCATGACGTGCGATCGCTAATTCTCAACCAGTTCATTTCCCTATTCTGCACTATTTGCGCTATGTTATGTCTACTATGGTTGCGTAAGTTGTGATGGTATCAGAAAACAATAATTTGTAATTTTAAACCGCAAATATACGCAGAAAAACCAGGATATAGAGTTGAGCTTATCTGCGTATATTGACTTAAATCTGCGGTTGTATTATGCTTTATTCCCCATAGTGACCGCCGACAACCTTACCCCGAAACACCACATAATTGTAGATGTTGTAAAAAATCATAATCGGGATCAGAAAGCCGATGAACACAATCATAAACACCAGGGCGCTGGGAGAAGCTGCGGCTTGGTAAATCGTGATTTGCGTCGGGATAATGTAGGGGAAAACAATCAATCCTAAGCCGATAAAACTGAGCAAAAAAATCAAAATTGTCCAGATAAACGGCGTCCGTTCTTCTTTGCTTGCGAGACTTTTCAGCAGCATTCCCACCAACAGCACTCCCAACAAAGGAATCGCGACAAAGATATAAACTAGCGGTTTCTCGAACAACCTCGCTCTCGTACTTTCATAAAAAACCGGAGTGGCGATCGTAATTAAAATCGCTCCGATTAAAGTCGTCACCGCCGCAATTTTAGCCGTGCGATAGTGATTTGTTTGCAGTTCGCCCTCCGTTTTCATAATTAGATAGGTTGAACCGATCAAAACATAGCCTTGAATCAGCGTCAAAGCAACCAAGATCGATCGCCAATCCAGCCAGTCCCAAGTAGTACCCACAAAGTGACCGGCTTCATCAACCGCAATGCCTTCGAGCACAGCACCGAGGGCAAATCCTTGAGCTAAAGCTGCTAAAAAACTGCCAGCACCAAAGGCATAATTCCAGAATAATTTGCGATTAGAATGCTCGCGAAACTCAAAGGCTACAGCCCGAAATATCAAACCAAAAAGCATCATGCAAATCGGTATGTACAGCGCCGTTAAAATCGTGCCGTAAGCGAGGGGAAATGCGCCAAACAGAGCGCCTCCCATCAACACCAGCCAAGTTTCGTTAGCGTCCCAAACATTACCCAGACTTGTCATTAAAATGCCCCTGCGTTCCTCGTCGTCAGCAGTCAGAGACAAGATTCCGACTCCCAAGTCAAAACCGTCTAGCATGACGTAAAGCAAGAGAAAAATACCTAAAATTACGAACCAAACTTGCGGGAGAAAATGCTCCAAAGCTTGCATAAAATCTCCTATTGTTGTGCTTCTACTGGACGTTGATCGGGAATGTGTTCTGCAGGTTGAGTTTCGATTGCAGGTTCATTGTCTAATCCCGGTACCGGCAGAGTTAAATTAGGCCCTTGGCGGATAATTCTGCTGCCAAAATACAAGGCACAAACAAACAAAAAGCTGTAAACAACGGCAAAGAAACTGAGAGAAGTTAAAACATTGCTAGCGGGGATGTTTGACACCGCGTCAGCAGTGCGAATTTGCCCGTATAAAGCCCACGGTTGTCTGCCGACACAGCGGACAATCCAACCGGATTCTACAGCAATATACCCCAGGGGAGCAGCTAATACCCAAGCGCGCATCAGCCAAGGTTGACTGCTAATATTTTCAGCAGCAAGTTTGCCCCGCATCCACTGAATTATACTCAACAGCATCAATCCTACAAAAAAGAATCCAATGCCGGACATGATGCGGAAACAATAATAGATTAAACCCACCATCCTCGGTCTATCTTCTGGCTGCCATTCCTTCAATCCGAGTACCGGTTCGGAGAGTTTTTGTTTGAATTCCAGAATGTATCCTAAGCCATTGGGAATGCTAATTTCCCAGTCATTTTTTTGGGCTTTTTCATTAGGCAAAGCTAGCAAAGTCCAATCTGCAGACTCTCCCGCTGGTGAGGTTTCCCACTTAGCTTCGATTGCTGCTAATTTAGTGGGTTGATAGTGATAAACTTGTTCGGCGCTCAAATGTCCGATGTATATCTGCAAGGGTGCCACGGCGATTGCTGTTGCTATGGCAATTTTTAAAGACTTGGAAAAAAAGGCTTGGTTGCGCTTATTGAGAATGTACCAAGCACTAATGCCGCCAATGACAAACAGCGAAGTTTCTAGCGTCGCAAAAAACATATGGAGAATGCTGTTTAATGCGAACGGGTTCATAATTGCTTGAAAGTAATCGCTGACAATAAACTTGCCATTGACCATTTCTCCGCCCGCAGGAGTTTGCAGCCAAGAGTTAGCGACTAAAATCCAGACTGTGGATAGGTTAGCGCCGAAGGCTACCATGATTGTAGCGAAATAATGGACGATCGGGTGAACGCGCTCCCAACCAAACAGCATAATTCCTAAAAAGCCGGCTTCTAACATAAATGCCATTGAAGCTTCAAAGCCTAAAATGCTGCCAAAAAAGTCACCGACTGCTTCAGAAAATGGTGCCCAGTTTGTGCCAAACTGAAATTCCATCGGAATTCCAGAAGCTACTCCTATTCCGAAGTTGAGGACGTAAAGTTTAGACCAAAAACGAGCGTGATGGTAGTAGTCTGGATTGCGAGTTTTCAGCCACATTCCTTCAACAATTACCAGATAAATTCCCATTCCAGTTGTCAGAACTGGCCACAGCATATGGAATATGGCGGTTAGCGCAAATTGCATCCGCGATAGCGCCACGGTGTTAGATAAGATATCCATCGTTATATCCTTTGGTCAGTTCAAGAGAGGTTAGCTTGCACGAGTTCCAGAATTGACACTGGTTATAATGTAGTGTAAAAAATTGTGACATTTTGTAGAGTGGGCAATTTTTAATGTTTTATACAGATTTCGGTTGTATTTTCTTGTATGTTAAAATAGGTAGATTATGATTTGCCGTTGGGTGGGGGCGGGTTTATGAGATTGTGGGTTTGAGGCATTTATTGTTGGTGAACCCGCCCCTACAAGATTTATGTTCGGTGATGGAAATATTATCTTAGTTGGGTGGGGGCGGGTTTATGAGATTGTGGGTTTGAGGCATTTATTGTTGGTGAACCCGCTCCTACAAGATTTATGTTCGGTGATGGAAAGATTATCTTAGCGAACCGTGACTGTATAAGTCAGTTTAAAGGGTTTAAAATTAGCTTTATTTTTGGCTGTTCCGCTCAATTCAAGTTCGTAAATCCCAGCCTTGGGAAACACGATATCAGCTCCCGGAATCCCTTGATATTTCTCCGCAGATATGGCTTTTAAAGGCGGCTGCATCAGCGGCTTATCCCCATCTTTACGATTTTTAGGATAAACAGCCAATTTGCAATTACACTGCTCTAGCGGGATAATTTGACCGCCCCTGCTAGTCAGCGCAAACCACACTCTCGCAGGCTGTCCGGCGCGAGGGTTGTGGTTGGGTTCGAGGTGAAAGGTAGCTGCTACATCTCCCGATACTTCGACTTGGTGCGCCAAAACTGAAATTGAGTTTAACTGCGGCGCACTGGGAATTGCTGCTGCAACTAGCAATCCCAAAAATACTAACAATCCTAAACTTTTACTTTTGTTTGACAGGCGAAACATAGAAATTTTCTAGTGATAAAAGTGACCAAAACAAGCGCGATCGCACAAACATAACTAACACCGCAATCACCGCTAACACGGCTGTCAGCAGTTGATTGTGCAACTTCCATTCAAAGCCGCCGAGATAGCGGGAACCGATGAGTGCGGCGTGTACAGCGCACAGCAAGAAAGCTGGAACGCTTAACAGGTGAAGCCTTCGCCACAGTTGGCCTAAAAAATTTTGCATGCGATCGCAACTTGTAACCGCCGCCGGCAACATCAACAGCAGCGCCGTCATCCCAGCCGCCATTCCCAACTGATGCTGCGGCAACATGAAGGACACAGCATCAAAATTCCATCGCAGCGTATGATCCAGCATATGAAACGTGTGGGCGACTGCCAGGACAAACGCGCCCACACCCAAGGCGCGGCGGTAGCGCAGCAGTTGCGGCAAAAACTTGCTAACCGGACGCGCCAACAGTGCTAGCATCAAGCACAGCAGCGCTGCGTGGCCCGTAAAATCGACCATTTCATCGGTTCGCAGCAGGGTAAGAATTCCGATCGCCACCGTCACCCACCCACCCATCCGAAACAGTTGACTCCGCCTGTTTGCGCTCAATCTGCCAGCAAAAAAACCCACTCCCAGCATAGTTGGCAGTGTTCCCAATCCAAAAGCCAGCATCGTCGCCGCACCCAAAACCGGGTTTCCCGTTTCCGCCGCCTTAATCTGCGCCGCGTAGAGGAAACCGCAGGGAATCAAACCCCAAAGCAAACCCAAAGCAATCGGCACCCACCAGTTTTTTTGTGCCGAAAGCTTGCTCATTGCTTGTCCGACTCGATCGTGCGACATTGGGTGCAGCAGCGGCAATCCCGGCAGCAAACCCGGTTTAATTTGCACTACTCCGAACCAAATCAGCATCGTGCCCGTCAGAAGTGCGATCGCCCGCCGCAATTCGCTACCCGTACCAGCCAAAAGTCCGCCAGCAATTAACACCGAACCCAGCCCGCCAATTGCAGCACCAACCAAAGCGTAAGCAGCAATTCTCCCCAAATTTAGCAGCAAATGAAAGCGGAAAGCAGCTAATTTATCGTTGCGGGAATTAGAATGAGAAAATGCCACTGTCAGCGGGCCGCACATCCCCGCGCAGTGACCGAAACTGCCGAGAAATCCCAAAGTGCTAATTAGCAGCAGGTCTAACATTTTGAGTCAGTAGTCAGCAGTCATTAGTTATTAGTTTTTTTACTGCTGATTGATAATTGATAAGTGTTGAATATCATAAATGTAGCCTATCGATTTTGTCAAAAGACAGTCGGTCAATCGATTTGAGATTTGAGATTTGAGATTTGAGATTGACTTGCGCGAGATAAATACGGGGGACGCAAGGATTTTCGATTTTCGATTTGGGATCGATCCCACTGATCGATCGCGTGGCGGGTACCACCTTTGA